>JANPBY010000079.1:0-8637 GCA_031430645.1 Actinomycetes bacterium | reverse complement strand
CGCCGTGGCCGTTGCCTTCACCGTGGTAGTCGCTGTCGCCCTCGTCGTCGCCCTCGTCGTCGCCCTCGTCGTCGCCCTCGTCGTCGCCCTCGTCGTCGCCGTCGTCGTCAGGTTCGTCTGCGGGCTCCGGAGTGGGGTCGTCGCCCTCGCCCTCGTCGGAGTCAGAGTCGGAGTCCTCGACATCTTCGATGACTGCAGGATCCTCGTCGACTTCGGAGCTCTCGGCGGGGACCGTCACCGACGGCGTCTCGGGGTCGTTCACCTGGTAGGACGCGGAGGCGCTGACTGCGCCGGCCACGGCCAAAGCGCTGCCGACGACAGCGACCTTGCCGATCAGGCCGAGCTTGCTGAGCCCGTCCATCGCGAGTTGGAACTTGGTCATCGGGTGCTCCTGGGTCTAGGTCGTTCAACGGGTGAGCTGGATGCTCTCTGCGTGGCTGACTGTTGGTGTCGGTGCTCATCTGGGCATTCGCTGACCGTGACGTTGGGGATACGGCCTGACGGTCCTTTCACTCATTCGGCGGCACGTCAGGCGCTGGCTCGGGCCGCGTCGGTCTGCGGAGCGATCGCCTGAGACATGCAGAAGGGCGCCGTCCCGAACCGGACGGCGCCCTATCTGCACGTTCGCGTTAGTCGTCTGAGTCTTCGTCTTCTTGTTCGTCTTCGTCGCCGCCCGGATCCTCGTCCGAGCCTGAGTCCTCGTCCGAGCCTGAGTCCTCGTCGTCCTCGTCGTCGTCGTCTGAGCCGTCGCCTCCGGAGCCACTACCCTCGCCGTCGTCGGAGTCGTCTGACTTGCCGCTGTTGTCGTCTCCGTCGTCGGAGTCTTGGTCGGAGTCGTCTGCCTTGCCGCTGTTGTCGTTGCCGTCCTCGGAGCTGTCTGATCCCTCGGACGCGGGCGCGCCGGCCTCATCGTCGGTGTCGGCTGGATTTTCGGCGTCGCCGTTGTCGGCAGGCTCAGGATCTGTGTCGGTGGAGACTGGGCCTAGCGGCACGACCACGGGGGCGGATGGCGGTGTCGTGGCCTGCCAAGTGGCGGTAGCGCTTGCCGCGCCCGCGAGGGCGATCGTCGTGCCAATGACAAGAATTTTTCCGGCGGAGGTCATCCGGGCCAGCTTCTCCTTGAGGAGCCAGCTCAATCCGGGGGCAGTGGCCGCTGGGGGAGCGGCGAGGAAAGCGGCGAGCTTTTCCGAAGGCATCGGCGCTGGCCCAGCGCCCAGGTCGCTGAGCGCTCGCATCGACTCCGCGAGGCGCGCATCGTCCGCGGCGCTGCCCATCGCTTGCCCGTCAGGAGTCATCACGTCTCCGCATTCGCTGGATAGGGGCCCGGGGATACGGCCGCGCCCGGAACTTCACCCGATCGGCCCTTCTGCTCGGGGTCATCGACTTTCCGTCGGAGGGACTCCAATGCGCGGTGCTGCAAGGCCTTGATGGCGCCGACCGAGCGACCCAGGGTCGTGGCAACGTCCTCGATCGACAGGTCCGCGACAAAGCGCAACGTGAGGACGTCACGTTGATCGGGCACCAGGTCGGCCAGCATCGAGACGACGTCTTCATTCCCGCCGGCGAGTGAGGGGTCGTCAGCCGGACCGGTGAGCCGTCGATCCAGCTCCGGCTCGTAGGGCACCTGAGCTGGGCGACGGCTGCGGCGGCGTACGTCGTCGACCCTTTTGTGATGGGCGATCGCGAACAGCCAGGTACGAAACGCTGCGCCGTCGCCGACGACATCACCCATCTTCGCGAAGGCGGCCAAGAAGGTCTCGCTCGTCAGGTCCTCCGCGTCCAGACACCCATAGGCCTTGAAGTAGCCGTGGACCCGACCCGCCAAACTCGCCCAGATCAGGCTGAACGCCTCAGCGTCCCCATCCCGCGCGGCATCGACCAGTCGGTCGAGCTCGGGCGGGTCCACCCCGGTCTCATCGGCACGCGACACCATCACCTTTCGCGGCGACCGAGCGGGGCCGGGAGCCTCCGGCTACGGTCGACCGGTGTCTGTCCTCGCTGCGGCCTTCTGTCCGCATCCTCCGCTGCTGCTGCCTGAGCTTGTTGGGGACACGGGGACCGAACTGACGACGCTTCGCGACGCCTGTGCTGCGGTGATCACCTCGATCGCTGCGTCCGGTTCGCCGATCATGGTCCTGGGTGCCGGCTCGGAAGGCAGGGAGTACGCCGGTGACGCTGGGGGCACCTTCGCCCCCTGGGGGGTGGAGCGAGCCGTTGGAGGCAAGGGCTCGCCCGGGCTACCGCTGAGCCTCACCGTGGGGGCCTGGTTGCTCGACCGAGCAGGGGTCCCGCTGGCCGGCCGGACCTACCGCTCGCTCCCGCCTACCCCCGCCCCCTTTCGCGAGAGTGATGGAGTTTCCCCCGGATCCGAGCGCGCCGACGCATTCACATTGCTCGTGATGGCCGACGGTTCTGCCTCGCGAACCCCCAAGGCGCCAGCCGGCTTTCACGACCAGGCGGCGGCCTACGACCGGGATGTGGCGGCGGCTCTGCGCTCAGGCGATCCGGTCGCGCTCGAGGCGGCCGCCGATCCAACGGTCGCAGGCGCGGTAGCGGCTGGTGGCGCGACGACCTGGCGTACGGCTGCTGGGTGGGTGGCCGACCAAGGACCCGCGCGGGCGGAGCTCCTAGCCGACGAGGCTCCCTACGGCGTCGGCTACTTCGTCGCCTTGTGGACCTGGCCGCGCTGATGGGTGAGGAAGAACCAGATACAACGGCCTCCCCGCGCGTGGTGGCGGTGGTGGGGGCGACGGCGACGGGGAAGTCCGACCTCGCCGTACGCCTGGCCCGGGCTCTTGGGGCCGACGTCGTCAACGCAGACTCGATGCAGCTCTACGTCGGCATGGACGTCGGCACAGCCAAGCTCCCCGCCGCGGATCGGCAGGGGGTGCCACACCACCTGCTCGACGTGTGGCAGGTGACCCGAACGGCCAGCGTGGTCCACTACCAGGCCCAGGGCCGGGCGGTGCTGGACCAGGTGCTGGCCGAAGGCCGCAGCGTGGTGGTGGTTGGCGGTTCAGGGCTCTACGTCCGTGCGTTACTCGACGACCTGGATTTCCCGGGTACCGATCCCGACGTACGGGCTGCCCTGGAAGCTGATCTCGCTCGGGTGGGTCCGGCCCAGCTGCATGCTCGCCTGGCCTGGGCGGACCCCGAGGCGGCAGCCAAGATCGGGCCGGCGAACGGGCGGCGCATCGTCCGGGCGCTCGAGGTGGTCGAGCTGCGCGGCTCCTACACCGCGACCCTGCCAGAGCCACGTGCTCACTATCCCGACGTCACTCTGCTCGGCTTGAGCGTGCCACGGCCGGAGCTCGCTGCTCGGATCGAGGAGCGCGTGGCCCGGATGTGGGAGGCCGGGCTGGTCGAGGAGACCCGTGGGCTGGCGGAGGCGCATGGGTTGAGGGAGGGGCGGACGGCGTGCCGCGCGCTCGGCTACGCCCAGGTCCTGCGGATGCTCGACGGTCAGGTGAGCGAAGCGGCGGCGCGCGCTGAAACGGTGACCTCGACGCGTCGGTATGCCCGCCGCCAGGAGTCATGGTTCCGCCGCGACGAGCGAATCCAGTGGTTGTCGGCGGGGGAAACCGCGGCGGATCCCTTCGACGCTGCCCTTGGGTGGGTCACGCGCTCACTACGATCAGTGACGTGACTACTCCAGTCGTGTCTCCCGGCGGGCTGAGTTCTGTCAAACAGCCGTACGGTGGCCTGCCGTACCTCAAGGGGCATGGCACGGGCAACGACTTCGTGATCATCCCTGACCTCGAGGGTGAGTTGTCCCTGAGCGCGTCCCTCGTGACGGCGATCTGTGACCGACGATCCGGTGTCGGTGGGGACGGCGTGTTGCGGGTGGTGCGCACGGTGCACTCCGACGAGGTCGGGGTCGCTGCGCAGGCCGATCGGGCCGAGTGGTTCATGGACTACCGCAACGCCGACGGTTCGATCGCGGAAATGTGCGGCAACGGGGTGCGGGTCTTCGTGCGGTACCTGCTCGATGCGGGGCTCGCCGACCGGCCCGTGGTGCACGTCGCCACCCGCGCCGGGGTCACGGCCGTCACGATCGAGCACGACGGCACCTTGGCCGCCGAGCTGGGTCCGGCGACGATGCCGGAGGTCCGGCCCTCGCCGAGTGTGACGATCGACCCCGTCGGGTGGCCGGCGGTGTCGGTGACGATGCCCAATCCGCATGCGGTGGTGTTCGTGCACGATCTGGCCGTCGCTGGCGATTTGATGCAGGCACCCGTGGTGGGTCCGCTGGATGCATTTCCTGACGGGGCCAACGTCGAGTTCGTGGTGATCGGCGAGCCCGGTCACCTGTCGATGCGGGTGTTCGAGCGCGGTGTGGGTGAGACGGCTTCGTGTGGCACGGGCGCGTGCGCGGTAGTCGTCGCGGCCAGACGTCGGCTCGCGCCTCCCGACGGCGCCGGCGTGGTTGAACGCTGGACCGTCGATGTGCCCGGTGGGCAGCTACGCGTGACCGAGCGACCAGACGGCCGGGTCGAGCTCGCCGGCCCAGCCGTCCTGGTCTCCTCAGGAGTTCTCCGTCCCGAATGGGTCGACGCTCACCAATGAATCCGTTATCCCAATGACTCAGGTACCCGACCGGAACTGAACGAGAGCAACCGCCCCTTCGCCTCCGGCAACATGTGACTCCGCGATCAACCCGACTCCGGGGGCGTAGACCTTCTCCTCGATGACCTCCGCGGCCAGCGGTGTCCAGTCGCGCGTGGTGATCGTCGCGTTGTAGCTGCCCTCGGGGACGGTTCTGGTCCCGCCAACATCGATGACTTCAGCCATGTCTTCGGCTTCACCAAGCCAGAACTCCTGGCGGTAGGCCGTACCGAGCCCCGGCTTTGCCGGCATCACGATGCCGGGAACCGCGCCTCCGACTCCGGCCTCCCAGGATCCCGCGGTGCTGGTGAGCACGCCGTTCTCGAAGTCCTTGACACTCTCGCCGAGGTACCACACGTTGCCGTCGCGATCCTGGGCGAACCAGTCGTAGGTGTCCTCGGTGACCTGGCCGTCAGTGCTTACGGTGTCCCGGACCACGATCGCGGAAATCCCGAGGATCGTGCGTCGCTTGTCGGTGACGGTCACCACGATGCGTTCGGTGGCGCCGTCGGAGGTCCCCTCATAGACCCACCGCGCTCCGGGAGACAACGGGAGGTAGGGGTTGTCGATGCGATCGACGAAGTCGGCCGGGTCGAGGACCGGTGCGTAGTTCCCACCGTCGCCCGGATCGATCACCGGAGCTGGGGTAGGTGAGGGGGCCGCGGTCTCCGACGGCGCCGGCGTCTGGCGCGACTCAGAGGCCACGGGGGTGACAGGTGGCTCAGACGAGCTGACACCAGCTGACGTACAGGCACCGAGCGAGCCCGCGCCGACTGCCGCCAGCACGAGCGCAAGGGTGGTCGAGCGGGCGGGGGTACCGCCGGATCGTCGGTTGTTGGGAGTGATGCTCATCGGGTCCTCCTCTGAGTTGTGCGATCCGGCCCTGTTGGTCGGGACGCGAAGGTTCCAGAGGAGGTTGCGCCCGGGTCGCTGAACGTGGGCTGACCCGTACGGCCGCAGCCATTCAGCAGAGGTTCAGCAGCGCGGCTGGACCGTGGCTACCGTGAGTACCACCCGGCCGCAGCATCGTCTTCAGTCAGGTTCTGCGCGGTCGGCGGGGAGGTGGTGGTCGTGAAGGTCTTGGTGATCGAGGACGACGTCAAGGTCTCTGCCGCCCTGCGCCGCGCCCTCGAGGCGGAGAGCTACCTCGTAGAGACCCAATCCGATGGTGACGCAGGGCTCTGGGCCGCGACAGAAGGACGCCACGATGTCATCGTCCTGGACGTCATGCTGCCAGGGAAGGACGGGTACTCGGTCTGTGCCGAGCTGCGTCGGAAGGGATGTATGACCCCGGTTCTCATGCTCACGGCGCTCACCACCGACGGCGATCAGACCCGTGGCTTGGACACCGGCGCCGATGACTATCTAGGAAAACCCTTTGCTCTGTCAGTGTTTCTGGCCCGCGTGCGGGCGCTGGCGCGTCGAGCAGCAGACACCCCGCCACCCCCGGTCGAAGTAGGTGCCCTTCGGATCGACCCGCGACGGCGCTCCGTGCGCTTCGCCAACCGCCCGGTGGCGGTGACCGCACGCGAGTACGACGTGCTGGAGTACCTCGTCCGACGGTCGGGTGCAGTCGTCTCCAAACGCGACATCCTCGGAGGGGTCTGGGACTTCGACTTCGATGGGGATCCGAACATCGTTGAGGTGTACGTCCGCCGGCTGAGGGTCAAGCTCGCGGCGCTCGGGGCGGGGCAGGTCATCGAGACCGTGCGTGGTGCGGGGTATCGGCTGGTCGACCATGGCACGTGACCATCGCGTGACCGGGACGGTGCGCTTCCGGGTGTCAGCCACCTCGGCCGTGGCCGCCCTGGTCGTGCTCTTGGCCGCAGGTGCCGTCCTCGTCCTCGCCCAACGTGCGCTCCTTACCGAGAGCCTTGAGGACACTCTGCGCGGCCATGCGGCGGAGGTCGCGGACTTGGTAGCCGCCGGTGACTTGCCCGAGGAGCTGGTGGTCACTGGTGACGAGGACGACCTGGCCCAGGTCGTCGCCGCCGACGGGACCATTCTGCTGTCCAGTGCCTCGGCGGCGGGACTCGCACCGCTGGCTCCTGCTCCTGTGGGGGCGGAGAGCCTGACCAGGACACCGGCACCGACCGGAGATCCAGGGGAGTTGCTCGTCTTCAGCGAGCGGGTCGAGGGACCGTCCGGCGGGTCCGTCGTGCACCTTGCGAGCCGGCTCGACGACGTCCAGGACAGCACCCGGGCGCTGCTGGTGGTCCTCGCGGTGGCCATCCCGTTGATGGTCCTCGCGCTTGCGGCGGTCACGTGGTGGCTCGTGGGGCGGACGCTGCGCCCGGTCGAAGAGATCCGGCGCGAGGTTGCTGCCATCGGCTCGGAGCCGCCTGGTGCTGGGGCGCCCCCACGGCACACCGGCATGAGTGGTCCTGCGGGCGCTGGCTGGCGGGTCCCCGAGCCTTCGGGCGACGACGAGATTGCACGGCTCGCCCAGACCATGAACGCCATGCTCAGCCGCCTCGAGAACGCAGCCCTGCAGGAGCGGCGCTTCGTCGCGGACGCCTCGCACGAGCTGCGCAGCCCGTTGACCCGGATGCGCGTCGAGCTCGAGCTGGACGCGCTCCAGGCCCCCGAGCGCACCCGTGCTGACCTGCTGCGCACTCAGGGCAGCGTTCTTGAGGAGGTTGGTCGCCTGCAGGCTCTCGTTGATGACCTGCTCGTGCTGGCCCGCAGTGATGGCGACGAGGCTCCCAAGGCCCGTCTCGACGACGTACGCAGCACGCCCATCGACGTGGATGACCTCGTGCTCGCCGACGCGGCGCGGCTCCGACGGACCACGGCTGTGCCGATCGACGTGACGGGGGTGTCCGCCGCGCAGGTCCTCGGCGATGCCGGCGAGTTGGCGCGGGTCATCGCCAATCTCACAGACAACGCGGTACGGCATGCGCGCACGGAGGTCTGGATCACCGTGAGGGAAGTGAACGGCATGGCGGAGTTGACGGTGCTGGACGACGGACCGGGGATTGCCCCGGCGGACCAGGAGCGGGTCTTTGAACGGTTCGCGCGCTTGGATGGCGGGCGGACGGCGGACGTGGGAGGTTCGGGACTGGGACTCGCCATCGTGCGCGACCTGGTGGCGCGGCACGGGGGAACCGTTGCGGTCGACCCGGCTTGCGAAGCAGGTACGCGGATCGTGGTGCGGCTCCCTGCCGCCCTCGGCTCCCTCGCACCCGTCGCACCCCTCGCCCCCCGGGTCGACCCTGCCGCAGTGGGCGTGCCAGGCTCCCCCGGGTGACCTTCGCCGCGCGTGTCGCCCCGTCCATCGACCGACTCGGCGGGGGGTTCATGATCTCTCGACAGGCCAAGGCTGCTGCGGAGGCCAACGGCCTGGCCAATCCGTGGGCGGCGTACTTCACCGGCCGCTGCGGGGTGCTCGGTGAAGTCGACGCCGACGTCGTTGTCGCCTCGCTGTTCTTCTTCAATCCTGACACGGTGCGCGCAGGGTGGGCGGAGCGTCGGGCTGCGGGCGTTGCTCCGGACCTGGGCGCGGAACGCTTCCGGCAGGCCTGCTTCGAGTGGGGCCGGGCTCGCCTCGACGGGTTCGACTCGGCGGGCCGGCTGGCTGAGCTCCTCGAGACCCTCGCGGATGGGGCCGACCCGACCTGTGCACCGATCTTTGCCGGGTGGCGCGCGCTGGCCCGGGCCGAGGTGGGCGACGACCTGGCCCGCGTGTCGTTCGCGGCCCACCTGCTGCGCGAACACCGGATGGCGGTCCACGCCGTTGCTGTGCGGGCGATGGGCATGCGTCCCCTGGATGCGATCCTCGCGGGGGTCGGAGGTGAGGGCAACGCCGCCTTCTTCGGCTGGCCGGCGCCCTACCCCGACGTCGCGGCTCTCGCGGCAGCGCGTACGGCCGTCGAAGACCTCACCAACACCCTCGCCGCTCCAGTCTTCGACCCCCTCGAGGAGCCCGAGAAGGCCGAGCTCCTCGCCCTCCTCACCGAAGCCGCAACCCTGTCCCAGACCCGCTAGCGGGTGCAAGGACCCCTTGCCCCGCTAAGAAGGGGGGTTTTGGGG
>JANPBY010000078.1:0-34872 GCA_031430645.1 Actinomycetes bacterium | reverse complement strand
CCATTGCACCGGAACCTCCGGCGCGCCGTCCCCGCCGTCTACGAAGGGTTCGGCGATCTACACAAGGCAGCGTTTGCTCCGGGCGCCCTGGACAGCCGCACCAAGGAACTCATCGCCCTGGCGATCGGTGTCGTCGAAGGGTGTGACGGGTGCATCGCCTCGCACGCTCAGGCGGCAGCGCGCGCCGGTGCGACCCGCCAGGAAGCCGCGGAGGCGATCGGTGTCACGTTCTTGATGAAGGGCGGCCCGGCAACCATCTACGGGCCACGTGCCTACGACGCCTTTTGCGAGTTCGAGGCGACCGTCGGCCTTTCAGACTCAGACTCCCTGGCGTAGCCGCATGTGCAACGCAGCACGGTGCCGCACCTGCGGCCGTACGACCTGGTCCGGCTGCGGCCGGCACGTCGCCCAGGTGAAGTCCCGCGTCCGACCGCAGGACTGGTGCCCCGGCCACGACGACCAGCCAGCCACGAGCTGGCTCGACCGGTTCCGGTCGCGATGACCGAGTGATCAGGAGCAGAGTGAACGCACGAGCGCCGTCGGATTGACGGGGTCGCTCTCTTGGCCGCTCTTCCAGTATTCGAAGTGCAGGTGATTCGTCGTCCCGGCATTGCCGGTGGACCCCACCTTGGCGATGACCTCGCCGGCCTTCACCGACTCGCCGGCCTTGACCAGGTTGACGTCGTTGTGGGCGTAGAAGAACTTCGAGCCGCTGCGGCCCTTCAAGGTGATGGTGTAGCCGCCGTTGCTACCGCTCCAGTGGGCACGCACGATCGTTCCGCTTTCGATCGCCCGTACGGCGGTTCCACGGGGAGCCAACATGTCCACGCCAGCGTGTCCGCGACTCCCACGATCGGCGCCGTAGGTGTCGGAGAATTTGGCGCCGCGTACCGGGCACGAACGCCCGCTACGATCCGATCGCGAGGCGCCGCCCTTGGCTGCGTCCACGCGAAGGATCGCCCGCCAGGTCGGCCCGCCCACGATTCCGTTGACCTTCATGCCGTGCTTCTTCTCGAACTTCTTCACACTGGCGCGCGTCAGCGGCCCGAACCAGCCGCTGACGGGCTGAACGCCCAGCAACCGCTGGAGCCGCTTGACCGCAACGCCGCGGTCGCCATAACTCAGGGTCGGGTACGCCTTGGCAGCAGTCACTGCGCCCATGCCGGTGGTAAACGGGCCGGCCTGCGCGGGGGAAGGGACGACAGCCAACGGAACCGCGAGGACCAGGGCGGTGGCCGCCGCGGCCATCATCGTCCGTGGATTGCGCAGGGGTGCTCGGACAGGAACTCGAGTCGGAAGGACGTCGAGGGATGGGCGAGAGAGCATGTGGATCCTCCGACGCCTACGAGGTGAGCTGTCGGGTTCGGCCTGAGGATCGGCCGGCCACCTCTCGATGGCTTCACCCCGAGGACCAGGGGTCCGTGGTGCGCGGGTCCCCCGCTCCTGCCCTAGCGACTCAGGTGGACGCCCGGATCGGGCAGGACTCGGCGTGGTCCCGGACGTCATCCACCGGGAGGGGTGGACCCGTCCGACGCTAGCAGTGCACAACCCACTTTCGATAGGTCTGTCCGGGTTTGGTCTTCGGATCACTCATCCGGAGCACCGTCGGCGAAGGTCCAGTCGAGCATCAGGAACGAGCCCGCGTCCTTCGCTCCGGCCGCGCCGACACCATGGCCGCGGCTGACCTCGTCGACCGACAGCGTGACGCAGCCACCAGCGACTCAGGGGTGACAGCTCGCACGATCCTCACGACGAGCACGGGGTCTCGAGCCGGCCCAGGAACCGCTCCCGATCGACGACCACACGGGTCACCGTGCCGTGGCCGAGCAACGCACCGTGGGCCCCGACAGCGGCGACGTCAAAGCGCACGAGGCGCCCGTCGACGTGGACGATCGTGGCCGACACGTCCACCGACGATCCAACCGCGGAGGCCCCGACGTGCTGGAGGGCGACCCGGGTCCCCACGGACGTCTCACCACCACCGAGCGCGCCCTCGAGGGCGAGCAGCGTTGCCGCTTCGCACAGTGCCAGCAACCGCGGCGTCGCTAGCACCCGCAGGTCGCCGCTGCCCAACGCGAGGGCGGTGTCGTCGTCGCTCACGACGTGGTGGAGGAAACCCACGAGACCGACCCTGAGAGGCACGCGCGCTAGGTTACGGCCCGTGCCGACTGGGAGCCCGCCCTACTGCCCGCGGTGCGGGGAGACCGTCACCCAACCGCACCCCTGGTGCGAGGCCGCGCTCGCGCTCGAGCCACCGCGCTACTGCCCGCAGTGCCGCCGCCGCATGGTCGTGCAGGTCACCCCGACTTCCTGGACGGCTCGCTGCGTCGAGCACGGGGCTCTCTCTGGCTGAGCCCTGTCAGGCCGTGCCGCGGAAGGCTCTGCGGTACGTCAACGGCGATGTCACGCCCGCCTTGCCGAAATGGTGGCGTAGCACGGCAGCCGTACCGAACCCGCATCGCACGGCGATCCACTCGATCGGTTCGTCGGTGGTCTCCAACAGTTCTTGCGCCTTGGCCACGCGCTGGGCGGTGAGCCACGCATAGGGCGTCGTGCCGGTCTCAGCCCGAAACCGTCGCGCGAACGTGCGCGGTGACTGCAACGCCTGCACGGCCATCTGCTCGACGGTGAGGTCCTCGCCAAGCCGAGCCATCGCCCAGTCCAGAAGCGGGGCCAAGGACTCGCAGTGCGCGTCCGGGACTGAGAACGGGATGTATTGAGCTTGGCCACCCTCACGGTGTGGCGGAACGACCATCCGTCGCGCCACGGCGTTCGAAACAGTTGCGCCCTGCTCGATCCGGACCAGGTGCAGACAGGCATCGATGCCCGCTGAGGTACCGGCACTCGTGACGACGCGCCGGTCCTCCACGTAGAGAACGTCGGGCCGTACGTCCGCGGCCGGGAAGGTGCGAGCCAGGGACTCTGCGTGCATCCAGTGGGTCGTGCAGGTTCGACCGTCGAGGAGCCCGGCCGCACCCAAAGTGAAAGCCCCGCTGCACAAGCTGAGCACCCATGCGCCGCGAGCCTCGGCCCTGCGGAGGGCCTCGAGAACCTCCGGGGCGGGCGGCGCATGGACGGAGTGCGCCGGCACCGCGATCAGGTCAGCCTGCTCGACCCGCTCGAGCCCGTAGGAGGGCGTGACCGAGAGCCCCCCGTTGTAGCCCACAGCGACCGGACGATCGGCTTCGAGCCCGACAACGGCGAAGTCGTACGTCGGGAGCCCCGAGTCGCTGCGGTCTATCCCAAAGACCTCGCATACCACCCCGAGCTCGAAGGGGGCGACCCCAGGCAGGGCGAGCACGACCACGTCATTCAGCACGTGGGGAGTGTGGCACAAGACTGGCAGGATGTCGATGGAAGTGGGCAGACCTGCCACTCGCGGCAGGATCTAGTTGTAAGGCAACATTACTGCCATGACGATCCTGTTGCTCGTACTCCTGGTCCTAGCGGTGGCTCGATTCCTGCTCCTCCGCCCCCTTCGCACCCAGCCCTTCGACGCAGAGCTGGCCCACACCATCCACCACGGCGACGTCGACTCGGCGCCGGATCGCTGGCTCACTGCGTGAGCGGCGATCAACCCTCCCCCCACCCACCCCCGTCACCCACCGCGTCGAATCCGACCGGTGGGTGACTCATGTCCGGGGTTGTGCTTCCTGCGGTCTAGGCGACCAGGCCCAGCCGCCGCAGCTCAACGGTCAGGTCGTGCGGGCTGGTGGAGGCGGCCATGGCGGCCTCAAGGGTGATGACACCGTCGCGAATCAGCGAGACCAGGTGCTGGTCGAAGGTCTGCATCCCATAGAAGCCACCCTCCTGGATCAGCTGGTGGATCGTGGAGGTCTTTTCGGCGTCGGCGATGGCGTCGGCGATGCGGCCGGTGTTCACAGCGATCTCCATAGAGACGCACCGACCGAACCCGTCAGCCCGGGGCACGAGGCGCTGGCAGATAATCCCGCGCAGCGCGCCGGCCAGCGCGAGACGTACCTGCTTCTGCTCGTGGGGCGGGAAGAAGTCAATGATCCGGTTGACGGTCTCCTGCGCATCGGTGGTGTGCAGGGTCGACATGACGAAGTGACCGGTCTCCGAGGCTGCGAGAGCAGCCTTGACGGTCTCGGTGTCCCGCATCTCACCGACCAGGATAACGTCGGGGTCCTGCCGCATGGCGGCACGGAGCGCCGTACCAAAGTCCTCAGTGTCGACGCGGACTTCACGCTGGTTGATCATCGCGAGCTTGTCGTAGTGGAGAACCTCGATCGGGTCCTCGATCGTGACGCAGTGAACCTCGCGGTTGTTGTTGATGTGGTCGATCATCCCGGCCAGCGTCGTCGTCTTGCCCGACCCGGTTGGGCCAGTGACCAGCACCAGACCTCGAGGCTCCATGGCCAGGGCCGAGAGCACCGGCGGTAGACCGAGGTCGTCGAGCGGAATGGCACCGACGCTCACCCGCCGGAAGACCAGCCCAGCCGAACCGCGGGAGCGGAAGGCGTTGACCCGGAAGCGACCGACGCCGGAGACGGAGTAGGCGAAGTCGGCCTCGTTGGTCTTGGTGAACTCCTCGACCAGGTCGGCGCGCAGAACCTCGGAGACGAACTTCTCGGTGTCAGCGGGCTTGAGGACCGGGGCCTGGAGCTTGCGAAGGCGTCCATCGATGCGAACTCGCGGGGGTGAACCAACCTTGCAATGGAGGTCGGATCCGCCGCACTCAAGCAGAGCGCGAAGGTACGGCTCGATCGTCGGGGTCGCCTCGGTCACGAGAAGAGCATCGGGCGATCCTCACGTCACCTTGACCCCTGAGCGGAACGGAATTCACCCATTCGGTCGCGCCTTCGCATCCGCTTCGAGCGAGCGGTCAGTCGATGACAGCAATGATGTCGCCCTCTTGGACGACATCGCCCTCTGAGACACCAATCTGGGTGACGGTCCCCGCATGCTCGACGAAGATCGGAATCTCCATCTTCATCGACTCAAGAATCACCAAGGTGTCACCCACCGCGACCGAGTCGCCCTCGGCGGCGATCACTTTGGCCACGTTGGCGACCATCTCAGCGCGGACCTCGTCAGCCACGGAGGCTCCTTCCGGCGGGGATTCGACAGACTAGCGCTGGCTGCCGGGCGCCGTGCTCAGGTGCGGGACCCTGGCCTTGCGCACGATCCGCGCCAACGTCTCCACGACTCGGGGGTCGAAGTCGTACGCCATCCCGAGCCGCAGCCGCTCCAAGGCATCGAGCCGGGGGCCGTACTCCAAAGAGTCACCGACCAGATCGTCATAGGCGTTGGCAGCCTTGATGATCCGGGACGAGACCGGCAGCGTGGGGTCCGCGTGCTCGCGCGGACGTCGATAAGGGTCGGCCTGGCGCTCGATGATATCGGCGACCTCGTCCAAGACACCGGTCTCACGGATGACGCTGGCGCCAAGCTCAGCGATCCTGCGCTGGTCCCCCGCATCCACCATGACCGTCGCGCCACCGGGGATCGGCTGAGCCAAGGACAACTGGCCGAGGTCGTGCATGAGTGCCGCGTAGCGAAGGTCGAGGAGGTCGTCCTCCGCCATGCCCATCTCGCGACCGACGGCCACGGAGATCTCGCTCACCCGGGTGGCATGTCCCTTGACGGTGTACCCGCCCACCTCCGTCACCCGCGACAGCGCCTCGATGGTCTGGTCATACGTCGCCCGGATCGAGGCATAGCGGCGGAAAGAGAACTGGGTGAGCAAGAGCGGCACGCAGAACACCGGGATAGCCCACCAACCCATCACCTGCGCCGCCAAAGCGATCAGGACCCCGGTGGCACCGATGGCCGAGCCGATGCCGAGCAAGGCGCGCAACTCGTCCCGAAGGGTCGGCCGATACGGCGCCCTATTACGGTCGGCGCGCACCAGCGAGGACACCGCAGCATCGATCAACCCGGTCGCGGCGACGATGAGAACCATCACCAGTGGGAGCACCCAAGACGCCAGGCTCTCATCGCCGAGGACTCCATTTCCCCCGTCATACAGAGGACGGAAGATGGCCGCTGCAAAGGCTGCGGCAAGCACCCGCCGGGCAATCTCGTCGAATCGGGTGGGACGCCCTGCAGCGACGTGTGGCAAGGCACCGATGAGTGCTGCAAGCGCAGTCAGAGAAACGACCTGCCACACCGATTGAACGGTGGCCATCGAGCCGGGGCCGTAGGTCGTCAAGAGGGCATACGCCAAGGCGCCCGCCGCGCCGAGCGGGGCGGCCTCGCGATCGCCGGGAAGCTCGATCCGGATGACCTCACCGATCGCGATGAAGATCGCGAAGACAGCGGCGACTTGAACTTGTTGGACACCTGCGCTTGCTGTCTGGACAACCGCCCAGATGACCAACAAGCCCGCCGCCCCAACGACGAAGGCAGTCCCACGGAACTCCTCACGCCGGCGTGGTGCCAGATCCACAGAAGTCATCGATCCCGCTCTCGACCGGCCACCACGTCGACGGTCGGGTCGTCGTGGTCCAGCGAAGCCGGCAGCTCTGATTCGCCTTCACGTGGCTCGACCGTCGTTGGGACCCATGGCTCCTTGCGTAGCGCCTGGACCAAGGCGTCCACCATGACCGCATCGAACTGAGTGCCGCGGCAACGCTCGATCTCAAGCACAGCGTCTTCGGAGGTACGCGCTCCGCGGTAGGAGCGCGTCGAGGTCATCGAGTCAAAGGCGTCAGCCACTGCGATGACGCGCGCGAACTCCGGGATCTCATCTCCGCGCAACCCCTCCGGGTAGCCGAGTCCGTCGAGTCGCTCGTGATGATGGCGAATCCCCTTGATGGCCTCGTCGAGGAACTCGATGTCGCGAAGCATCTCCATGCCGTGCAACGGGTGTTTCTGGATCGAGGCGAACTCATCGTCCGACAGGCCCGTGGTCTTCTGCAAGATCGTGGTCGGAACCCCCAGCTTACCGACATCGTGCAGAATGCCGGCGTAGCGCAGCGCAGTCACTCGGTCCTCGCGGATCGCCAGCACCCGGGCGATCATCACTGAGGCCTTGGCGACGCGCTCGCTGTGCCCTCGCGTGTAGTGGTCCTTGGTCTCCACGGCCTGGACCAAGGTGCGGATCGTTGCTTCGTAGGCCTCCTGCTCGCGGGCAAACTGAGAAAAAGCCCAACGCGCAACCACGAGCGGGAGAACGACGAGGACTGCGGCCAGTGCGCCAAGGCTTGGCCACAGGACGGCGATCATCAGGCCCAAGAAGCCATACGCGACATGGCTGGGAGCCGTGCGCAGCATTGCTCCGAAGACGACCGCGCGAGGGGGCACGACCTCGACGGCCCAAAGCACCCCGACGATGAGGATGGCGTTGACGAGGACGTAGGCGGAACCGGCCAGGACGATGTCGACAAGCACAACGATGTCGAAATCACCTGACATCACTCGCGTGTCGGCTCCGGTGGCCAGGAGGACAAAGCCGGCCGCGAGGGCTGAGAGCACGAAGTTCGCGGCGTTGAACGAGCGTTTCACCCAGGAGACGGGCATGTTCACCAGTCCGGAGACCAGGCCGACGATCGCTGCCCCACCCGGTCCGGCGATCAGCCCGGCGGCTATCGAGATCGGCAGCGTCATCTGCACGCCGATGTTGGTGTTGCCGTACCGACGCATCGCTGGGGTGGAGTGCTCAATGGCGATCGAGACGAGTGAAAGGACGAGAACGGCCGTCTCAGCTTGGGCATCGCCGGCCATGTCCAGGGCCGCCCAGACGACCGCGATCGCGCCAACGGCGATCACCGTTGCCAGGTAGATCCGACCCCGAACCGGCACGCGACCAGTCCCTCTCCTGCGCGATGTGACGAGGGCGGGATGGGGATCGGCAGCTCGGTTATGTCGTCATCAGGTCCAGCACCATCCGGAGCCGTCGGTCAGGAAACGCTCGACAGCGGCCGTGATCTTCTTCATTTGGCATCACCCCTGGGATTCACGTCACGGACGCCGCTGATCGTCCGTGCGAGATCCGCTCCGCTTAGGGTTGACGAACCTTGCCTTGCTTGTTGGGCCCTCGGCGCACCGTGCTGCCGATCCCCATTCCGCCCTCTTTAGTTGTTTCCTTCGGCGAGCACCCGACCGAACTGGATCGAGCAACCCCCCATGCCTCGCCCATCTTGAACCGCCCGGCGCCCGATTGAGCGGTACGTCAAACTTCGAACCAACACTAGAGTGAAAGGTGGGACGAAATGCTGCGTCAAGTGTTTGCGCGAGCACGTTCTGTCATCAAACGCCCAATTAGGCCTTTTCACCTAGGTACTCTAGTCCGAACTAACTACCTTGAGTGCGGCTGACGGTCCTCGGCGAGGCATCCCACCAAGCCCCCGACGATGGCCTAACCTCCGCTCAAGGGAGGGGCAAGTGGCCCCGGCCCAGGGGAGGACCAGCGTGACCACGCCCGGCAATCCGGACCTGACAGCGGCCTACGCCGATCTGGTCTCCGGCGTTCTGGACGCGCGCTCGGACTCAGCCACCCAGGCGTTCGACGCCGAGGTCGCCGCTGCTGAGGCCGACGGTCGATTGGACGCACGAACAGCCCGAACCTTGCGCTGGTGGCAGCGCGAAAGCCTGCGCTCGCTGGTCGACCACAGTCGTACGGCGCTGCCGCCCGCGCTGGCCGCTCTGGGCCAAGCCCAGGCCGAGGCCGCTCGAGGCACGGCCGAGGCCGCCAATTCCTGGGCGCGCGCGGTTGACGACCAGGTGCCGCCGAGCCGCCCAGCGAGTCCGGCCCCGTCCCCTGACCCACCGCTCGACCTTCTCGATCGTCGCCGGCGCCTGATCGTCGCCGGTCTGAACCCGCTCCCCCGCGAGGAGTAGACCTTGCCCACCCTGCGCCTGCTACCCGAGTTCGAGGACGAGTTGCGACGCCTCCCCGGCATCATCGCTGCCAGCGTGGTGACCGGCCCGGACTCCGTCCCGACCGAAGTCCACGTTTTGGCCGAGCCCGGCAAGGCGGCCAAGCAGATCGTCCGCGACGTCCAGTCCTACGCCCTCGCCAAGCACGGGATGGCGATCGACCACCGGATCGTCAGCGTCGTGCAGATCGGCGCGGACGAGGTAGGGATCCCCCCACACCCCGAGATTGACCCGATTGAAGACTCAACGCCGCCCCCGCGGCCAGCCATCACCTCGATCATGGTCCGCACCGCCGGCACCGAGTCAGAGGCCGTCGTAGGCCTAGCTGCCGACGGTCACCTCTTTGAGGGTCGAGTCACCGGCCCGGGTGCCGCCTCGCAGCGACCTCGGCTGGTAGCCCAAGCAACCCTGCGCGCGTTGTCCGAGCTGCTCGGCACGACAGCGGAGATCGAGAGCGCCGCCGTGGTCACCGTCGGGGCTCGCGAGGTGGCGGTGACTGTCTTGTCGCTCATGGTTCCACGTTCAGGGGAGCAAGTAGTGACCGGCAGCGCGCTGCTGCGGGGCGACGAGTCCGACGCCGTAGCTCGATCAGTCCTGGATGCTCTGAACCGCCGACTGGCCGGCTGAGCACAGAGCCGACGGGCTTGCCGTTTCTCGGCATCCACCAGACGTGGGAGACTGACCTCAGTCAGCACTCAGCAGCACCAAGAACGAGGAGTCCCCATGAGCAAGCGCGGCCGCAAGAAGCGTGACCGGAAGAAGAGCAAGGCCAACCACGGGAACCGACCCAACTCCTGACCTCAGTCGATTCGGAACTCGACCCGGCTGATCTCGACGCGAACCTGGGCAAGTCGGTCGAGAACCTTCTCGCGCAACTCGTCCGGCGCCGTCTCTGACCCGCAGCAGCGAGCCACCAGCGCCTTGACCTCCTGCTCGATGCCGAACTGGCGAAGGCACGGCGAGCACTCGTCAAGATGGTGGCGGATCACATGGTGATCGTCGGCCGTCATCTCGCCGTCGAGGTAGGCATAGACCGCGTCAAGGACCTCCCCGCAGTCGGTGTCGTGAGGATTTCCGCAACTCATGACACTCCCTCCGAGGGAACCAAGCCACGCTCGCGCGCGTAGTCCTCGAGCAATATGCGCAACTGACGTCGCCCGCGGTGCAGCCGGGACATCACCGTGCCGATCGGCGTTCCCATGATGTCGGCGATCTCCTTGTAGGCAAAGCCCTCCACATCCGCGAGATAGACCGCGATGCGGAACTCCTCAGGGATCGACTGCAAGGCTTCCTTGACATCAGAGTCAGGCAGCGCATCGAGCGCGTCAGCCTCGGCCGAGCGCAGGCCAGAACTCGTGTGCGACGCGGCCCGGGCGAGCTGCCAGTCCTCGATGTCTTCGGCCGAGGACTTCAGGGGCTCACGCTGCTTCTTGCGATAACTGTTGATGAAGGCGTTGGTGAGGATCCGATACAGCCAAGCCTTGAGATTCGTGCCCTCCGTGAACTGGTGGAAGGCGGCGAAGGCCTTGACGTAGGTCTCCTGGACCAGGTCCTCGGCGTCGGCCGGGTTCCGCGTCATCCGCAGGGCAGCCGCATACATCTGGTCAAGGAATGGCAGGGCGTCGCGTTCGAACCGCTGGGCACGCTCCTCGGGGCTCTCCTCGACAATGACGTCGGTGACCGGACCCACCTCCTGGTTCCCGCTCGAAGAATCGCGGGGAGGCCTTGAGGGTACCGGCCAGGACGGCCAGTCGAGATATGAGGGACGGTCGACCGAGGCTGCGAGCACGTGGGAGAGAACGCGTTCATCGCGCGTTCCCATTCCCGAGCTCAGACAGACATCCACGCCGCAACCCCGTTGACCAGAGTTGTGAGGGTCCCGACCGCCGTCGTCGGAGCCTTGGCGGGCACCCGGAAAGAGTGGTCGGCACAAGGAACTGCTACGACTTCGATAGGCGTACGGCCGTTTCCAGAGACCGCATTCCGAACCTCGTCAGGTCCGCCGAAGGCATCCCGCTCCCCCTGCAGGACCAGGGTGCGGATACCGGAGCCGACCAGCTCCTCCGCCCGGGACTTCTCGGGCCGGCCCGGCGGATGTAGGGGAAACGCGAGCGCGATGACTCCGACCGCATCGAGCTCCTGAGCCGTCCGGCAGGCCACGCGCGCGCCCGCGCTGCGACCCGCGACCACGAGCGGGGTGCCTGGAGAGACCAGCGCCAGAGCTTGCGGCACCGCGGCCAGCCAAGCATGGTCGAGCTGCGCCGGGGGACCGGCGACCTTGCGCCCGGCGACGACCCACGGCTGGTCGAGGCGTACCACGGTGATTCCTGCCTTGGGGAGCTCCGCGGCCAGGGCCAAGAGGTCGGCCGTGTCGGCTCCCCGGCCGGCTCCGTGCCCCAGCACGAGGACAGACCGGATCGCGCCGGCGGCCGGGTGCAGCCACAGCCGAGCGTCACCGACTGGAGTGGCAACGATCACCAGCTGCCCCCGGGGGGCCGGTCCGGAAGGACCGGGGTGGTCAGAAGAGCGCGTCATCCGCGGGCTCCCGATCCACCGGTTCGCCCTGGGCGGCCGCGAGCGGCTCGGCCAGCTCGGGGCCGTTGTTCCGGACGTTGTTGACCAGCGTGCTGACGGGCCACGCTGCGAGAGCACCTGGGGCCGCCGGGACCAACAGCGCCGACGCCGACTCGGTGTCATCGTTGGCCGGATCGAGCCACTCCGCCCATCGGTCGGGCGGCACCATGAGCGGCATCCTGTCGTGGATACGCCCCACATCATCCTCGGCCGTCGTGGTGAGCACCGTGCAGGTGCACAGCCACGCCTGTGGATCTTCTGGATCCCCGGCCGGATCCCGCCAGAACTCATACAGCCCGGCCATCGCTAGCGGGCGACCGTCACGACGGGTGATGTAGAAGGGCTGCTTCTTGCCCTTCACCTCGCCGTACCACTCGTAGTAGCCGGCGGCGGGCAGGAGGCACCGGCGCTTCACGAAGGCGCGGCGGAAAGCTGGCTTCTCGCTGACGGTCTCCATCCGGGCATTGATCATTCGGGAGCCGATCGACGGGTCCTTGGCCCAGGACGGCACGAGGCCCCACCGCACCGGCCGGAGCACCCGCACCGGGGCGGCGTCCTCTGCGGCGTCTGCGGCGTCACGGTCGCGTCGGGTGATGATCGCGGGGACGTCTTTCGTCGGCGCGACGTTCCAGTCCGGCAGCAACCGCTCGCGCTCGTCGATCCGCTCGACCTCGAACTCCTCAAGCAAGTCGTCTGGGTTGGCAGTTGCTGCGTACCGTCCGCACATCCCCTCATCCTGCCGCCCCGGTAGCCTGGTCCGCGATGGCCCGCAGTCGCACCGACCTCGACGAGGACGACGTCCGCGTGCGCCCAGGTCGCACGAAGTCGCGGCCGCGCAGCAAGGAACGCCCCAGCCACGAGTCCGCATCCGGGGGGCGGGTGCTCACGGTGGACCGGGGTCGGTTCACCTGTGTCGCCGATGACGGGGACCGCGAGGTGATGGCCGTCAAGGCCCGCGAGCTCGGTCGCAAGGGGGTTGTGGTTGGCGACCGGGTGGCCCTGGTCGGCGACGTGTCCGGCGAGGTGGACAGCCTGGCTCGCATCGTTCGAGTAGAGCCGCGCACCTCCGTGCTCAGACGTACGGCGGACGACATCGATCTGGTCGAGCGTGTCCTGGTCGCGAACGCCGACCAACTGGTGGTGGTCACTGCGCTGGCCGACCCCGAACCGCGGCCGCGGCTCATCGACCGCTGCCTCGTTGCTGCGTACGACGCCGGAATGACTCCGCTGTTGGTGCTCACCAAGGCCGACCTGCGTTCCCCCGACGACTTGCTGGCTGTATATGCCGACCTCGACGTACCCGCCCTCGTGACCTCTCGTCGTCCCGACCGGACGCAGGACACCGAGCCCTTGTTGGAGCGTTTGCGAGGGCGCACATCGGTGTTGGTAGGCCACAGCGGGGTCGGCAAGTCCACACTCGTCAATCTCCTCGTGCCCGACGCGCACCGCGCCATCGGCCGAGTCAACGACGTAACCGGGCGAGGACGGCACACGTCCTCCTCGGCCGTCACGCTGCGACTTCCCGACGGTGCCGGGTGGGTCATCGACACCCCGGGGGTGCGGTCCTTCGGCCTGGCACACGTCGACCCGGCTCGGGTCATCAACGCCTTCGCCGACCTCGCGCCGGGGACTGCCGCCTGCCCGCGCGGGTGCTCGCACGACGAGCCCGAGTGTGGGCTGGATACCTGGGTTGCCTCCGGGAAAACCACGGCCGGCCGGCTGGACTCCTTCCGTCGCCTCCTGCGAAGCCGTACGGCTGGCGACGACGAATCGCCGACCTGGGCCGAAACAACGCCGCGCTAGTCCCGCTCAGTCGGGGCCCTAGGGGTTCGTCGACTCGATGACGTCCTGCCAGACCGCTCGGCTCCCGGCATGCCCGGTGAGAACCACCTGCCCCGTGGCCAGAAATGCGGAGACCACCGCCATAACCAAGAGCGCCTTGGTGACTCCTGCCTCGCGACCGCGACTGCGCTCCAGCGCCAACCAGGCCACCACAACGATCCAGAACGCCAGCACCACCCATGGGGTGACCGCACCGAGGTCCGCATGTTGCTGGATATCGGAGTTGGCCGGTAGCCGGCCCTCCAGCTCCTCCCCGGAGAACTTCGCCACGAAGGCCGCGCCGACGCTCACCGTCAGGACGGCCAGGAGTGGCGTCGCGAGTCGCTCGCACCAGCGTGGGCTCGCAGCGCAAACGATGACGCCGACTGCGCACAACGGCACGAGGACGACCACCGCGTGCACCACGAGGGCATGAACGGGGAGACCGAAGATCGAGTCGAACACCACTCCACCGTCGCCTCCGCGCGCCGTCAGCGCAAGCAAGACACGCCGTGCCGCGGTGGACCGATAGCGTCGCCTCTCGTGAGCCTTTCTCCTGCTACTGGCGCCTACGACGCCGACCTCGCTCTGGCCCTGCAGTTGGCCGACGCAGCCGACGGATTGACCCTGGAACGCTTTCAGGCACTCGATCTCATCGTCGAGACCAAGCCGGACCTGACGCCGGTGAGTGATGCCGACACCGCCACCGAACAACTGCTCCGGCAGCACCTCGCAGCCGCTCGACCAACCGACGCGATTCACGGCGAGGAGTACGGCGGTACAGCAGCCCTGCAGGGCCGAACCTGGGTGCTCGACCCGATCGACGGGACTAAGAACTTCGTGCGCGGTGTTCCGGTCTGGGCCACTCTCATCGCCCTCCTGGATGACGGACTGCCGGTGGTCGGCGTAGTTTCGGCCCCTGCGCTCGGCCGGCGCTGGTGGGCGAGCTCCGGGTCTGGAGCGTGGGCGTCATCCCCAGGGCATCCGCGTCGGTCGCTTCGCGTCTCTGACGTGGCCCAGATCGAGGACGCGTCCGTTTCCTACAGCAGCCTCGGCGGCTGGGGTGCCGCACGGGGGAGTTTCGAGGCCTTGATCGCGAGCGCATGGCGCAGCCGCGCCTACGGTGATTTCTGGAGTCACATGCTCGTCGCCGAAGGAGCGGTCGACCTGGCTGCCGAGCCCGCACTCGCCCTCTGGGACGTCGCTGCCCTGCTCCCCATCGTGGGAGAGGCCGGCGGACGGATGACCGGCATCGACGGAGGACCGGCAACCGGAGTGACGGGAGCCCTGACGACGAACGGGCGGCTGCACGCGACTGCCCTGGCTGCCCTGACCGGAAGCGCAGCGACCGAAGGCGAAGGAACCACCTAAACGGCTAGGTCCGGGTGTCCGTGCGGTCACGATCAGCAACGGGCTATCCCCATTCGGGCGAAGGCAAGGCACGATAGGACCCACGATGGGGGATCAGCAGAGGCTCACCCCGCCCCGGTCGCGGAACCGTCGGGCGGCGCTGTCTCGCGCCCTCCTGGCGCTAGCGCTCGCCACGATCGGCATGTTCGGCTTCGCCGCGCCAGCATCAGCCGCCGACGTCGTCATCTTCAAGCCAGGGCATTCCGGGCCGCAGCAGGGCGGCCAAGTTGAGACCATCTTCGTCACGTTGGGCGGAACAGACTGCGTCGGTGCCCGGGTGACGTTCTCCGCGCCCGGAAGTACGAGCAGCACAGTCACGGCTTCCAGCGAGTGCTCGGCGGTCGGGGGCATCCGGCTGAAGACTCCGTCGTCGTGCCCGACCTCTGGTGGGAACGTTACGGTGACGGCTTCTATCGCCGAGGGGGCCGCACAGGTCTCCTTCCCCGTGAGTTGTCCGCCAACGCCCAAACCGACACCGAAGCCCACCCCCAAACCGACGCCCAAACCCACTCCGACGACGTTCGGGACCCCTGCCCCCACCGAAATTGTCACGCCTGTGGTGCCCCCGACGCCGAGCGCAACCCCAAGCGTGACGCCGTCCGCGACACCAAGCGCCTCCCCGAGCCCAACCCCCAGCGCCGAGCCAAGCCCAACGATCAGTGGGCTCGCTCCCCCGGTTCCCGTTGATGACGGTGGACCTCGTGCATCCACAGCGGGCACAGTGGGACGTTGGACGTTCAGCCTGGGCGCGCTCGCCATTCTCACCGTCGGCGGGCTCCTCTCGTTCTGGCTGTGGCGCCGAGGTGGCAGCGGGTCCCAGGTGGCGACCGCCGCCTTGGCAGCGCTGGGACTATCCGCCGTGGTTCTTGTTGCGCCAGCCGCGTTGGGGGACGAGCCAGGCTCCAGTTCCGGCATCGGGTTGCAGACAGCCACTGCCGAACTCACAGTCAAGGCGGGCGGGTCGGGAGCCGTCTCAGCCACCTGTCCCGCCGGCGCCTCGGCCGTGGGTGGTGGGTTTTCGACCGACGTAGAGGATCCGTCAGCAGTCCGGGTGATCACCTCACAACCGACCGACGCTGGCTGGATCACGGCTCTAGAGGCACCCAAGGGCACGTCCGTCACAGTGACGGTGGCTGCCGTCTGCACGAGCGATGTCGGGCTCGCGCCAACCATCGTTCAGGCCGGCCCCGTGCCACTGCTCGCAGGCGAGTCCCTGGACGTCGAAGCCCGTTGCTCTGCTGGAATCCCGCTCGCGGTCGGATGGGACACGCAGGCCGCCGACGCGCTCGCCGTGCTCCCGTCCGGCACCGGTGCCACCGTGACCAGTTGGGCCCGGCGAGGGGTCTCCACGACGGTTTCCACTCGAGCGATCTGCAGCGCAACCACCGACATCGTGGCAGTCCGGGCAGACGCGCGGGCCGCGGTCGTCGCCCCCGGCAGCGTCTTGGAAGTCGAGGCGCGCTGCCCTGACGGCTACCTCGCAGTTGGGGGTGGCCAGCAGACCGCCGCGGTTTACGGCGGGAGGCTGGAACCCGCCTCGGTTCTTGCTGCTGGCCCGGATGCGGACCGCTACGTCGTACGCGTCTCGACGGGCAGCGAAGCCGAACCGGTCCGGGTCAGCGTTCAGGCCGTGTGCGTGGCCACCAGCTCAGTCGGGTGAATCGGCCCAGCTGCTCCACGACCCAGGGCGCGAAAGCCATCGCGGCCAGGTCGAACCAGCCGTAGCCACCCGCCGCCCCAGACGGCGGGTTCCCCATCGGGATCAGGCCGGTCGGGTCGTACGGCTGCCAGGTCCACGTGCCGAGCAGGGTCCCCCACAGCTCGAGGTAGGTCACGACGAGGAAGGCCCCGACGTAGAGCAGCCGGTTTCGTCCAAAGAGCAAGAATCCGACCAGGCACAGATACCAGAACGCCCCAAGCACGTCCGGACGAGGCGCCCAGGGCGACAATCCCCAGGCTGCGTAGAGACCTCCTGCAGTCACTGTCAGGGCGACCGCGGTTCGTTCGTGGCGTCGCAGAGCCGCTGACCGACCGAGCGCGAGGGCGGCCAGGTAGACCAAACCGTGCCCCGGGGGCACGAACGAAGGAACGTTGTCGAGGCGGTAGACGTACACCTCGAGCCACCCCGAGAAGGTGTACTCGATCAGCGTGGCGAAGATGACGACCACCGCAGCCTGGGCCCGCACGACAGGTGGTTCGAAAGCGAGCAGCATCAGCAACAAGGCCCAGGTGCCGGCCCCGAGGAGCAGCTGCGTACCCGCGCCGACCCCACGATCCAGCACCAGCACGATCGGCACCCAAGCCACGACGACGGCTGCCGTGACCAGGTCCGGGATAGGCGCGCGAACCGGCCTCCGGACAGCGACTTCGTCGACGGCCACAGGGCCATGCTCGCAAGAATCGTTTACTTCCGCCCAATCGACCGACACGATGGGCCTCCCCAGGCTGCCCAGGAGGCCACCGTGCAGGTCCGCGAGGCAATGAGCGAGTCAGTGCTCACCATCGGTCCCGGCCACACGATCCGCGAGGCCAGCCGCTCGATGGCCGACCGCCGGGTCGGAGCGGCCGTCGTCATCGACCCCGATGGGGAAGGCGCGGGCATCGTGACCGAGCGCGACATCCTTCGGGCGATCGCCGAGGGCTGCGACCCTGACCTGGAGTCTGTGGGGTCACACCTCACGAGCGAACTCGTCTACGCCGCGCCGACCTGGACGTTGACCGAGGCCGCCGAAGCGATGCTACGCGGAGGCTTCCGTCACCTGGTCGTCCTGGATGCTGGGGAGGTGGTCGGCGTCCTCAGCGTGCGCGACATCGTCCGGCACTGGCACGCAGACCACTCCAACTAACGGGCGCCAGCTTCGCTGTCGGGCGGGTCCCCTACGACCTCTAGCTCCGCTACCTCTGGCTCCGCGACCTCTGGCTCCGCGACCTCTGGACTCTCGTCGACGGTCGCCAGCGAGCGGGTGCGATAGGTCCGGACCACGACGTTGACCACCGCCACGAGCGGAACCGCCACGACGGCCCCGACGATCCCGGCAAGGAGCGATCCGGCAGTCACTGCGAGCACCACCGCGAGTGGGTGCAGCCGCACCATCCGTCCCATGACCAGCGGCTGGAGGATATGACCCTCGAGCTGCTGCACCGCGAGGATCACCGCGAAGACCGCGACCGCCGTCCACAGCCCATTGGCGGCAAGGGCGACGACGACTGCAACGAAACCGGTGACGAACGCTCCGACGATGGGGACGAAGGCTCCGAAGAACACGAGCACGGCAAGTGGGAGCGCCAAAGGGACGCGCAGGATCGTCAGCGCGATCCCGATCGCGGCGGCATCGACGAAGGCGATGATCACGGTTCCCCGGACATAGCCGGTCAGGGTCGCCCACGCGGAGGTCCCTGCGGCGGTCACGCCCTCCTGGGACCGGCTGGGGAACAGCCCGACGAACCAGGCGCCGATGCCGCGTCCGTCATGAAGAAAGAAGAGGGTCGCGAAGAGCGCGAGGAAAGCGCCGGATACGACTTCAGCTGCGGTTGCTGCCGTCGAAAGCGCCCCCGACACGAGAGAACTCTGGTTGTCAGCCAACGCCTTCTGGACGTTGGTGATCCACTCGTTGATCTGGCTGTCCGACGCGTGCAGCGGGCCGTCGGCCAACCAGACGCGGATGTCGTCGAGACCGTCTTGGAAGGCCACCGACAAGGTGTCCCACTCGTTGGCGATCGATCCACTGATGAGGGCAACGACGCCCGCAAGGACTGCAAGGAAACCCAGCAGGGTCGTCGCTGTGGCCAGCCACCGTGGGGCGCTCCAGCGAACGAGTCGCGCATGCGCAGGTGCCAAGAAGGCCGTCAGCAGGAGAGCGACGAACAGCGCAAGCGCGACGAACTGCAGCCGCGCTACGGCCACCGCAAGTGCGGCCACAGCAGCCGCGACGACGAGGATGCGCCAGGACCAAGCAGCGGCCACTCTTAGGGACAGGGGGACATGACTGTCTGGGTTCGATGGGTCTTCGTCGGGGCTGATCATCCGGTCAGCCTGCCACCCCCGAGGCTCTCGCCAGTCAGGACACCTTGGTGATCAAGGATAAATCGTTGCTTTGGCTCGCGAAAGAGTGACGGTTCGTCCTTGATCAACTCACGTGGAGGGAGCCAAACCTGCGCTGGAGCTGCATCGGGAGACCGTCCCTCGGTCGGATCGTGACCATGGCGTCCATCGGGACGTCTCGATCCGACTGCGGGCGCAGCACATAGCGCTGACTGATCCTCGCCAGGAGCAGCGTCCCCTCGAGGAGTGCAAAATCACGACCAATGCAGAGCCTGGGGCCAGAACCGAACGGGGCGTATGCGCTTCGCTGCAGCTCGCCTCGCCGATCCGGATCGAAGCGCCCGGGGTCGAAGCGCTCCGGATCCGGCCAGGCCTCGGGACGCCGGTGGAGCGCGAAGGTGCAGATGATGACCAACGAGCCCGCCGGCACCGCGACGCCAGCCAGCACGTCGTCAACGAGGGCTTTGCGGGTGATCACCCAAGCCGGCGGATACAGCCGCAACGTCTCGTCAAGGACCTGTCTGGTCCAGATGAGTTGCCCGTAGTCCTCCCCGGTGGGCGCCCTGGCTTCGGAGCCTCGGCCGAGGACGACATCGACCTCGTCTCTGAGTCGCCAAGCGGTTTCTTCGTTGCGCCCCAACAGGTCCCAGACCCAGGTCAGGGCCGAGGCCACGGTCTCGTGGCCCGCAACGATCGTCGTCGCCACTTCGTCGCGGACCTGCTCGTCGCTAAGCCCGGACGCCAGCAACAGACCCAGAAGATCCTGACCATGCTCGCCGGAGGCGCGGCGCCGACCCACGATCTCGGCCACCGCCGAATCAAGGGTGCGCAGCGCCCTGAGCATCCGCCGATTCCCCGGCGTCGGCACCCCGAGCGGAGTGGCGAATGGGTTCTGCGCCCGGGCCACCACCTGACCAAGAGCATCGAGGACCGCCTCGACGAGCACGCCTGCGGAGCCGGCCAAGTCGGCCGAGAACAGGGCTTCTCCGACGATTTCGAGGGCCGTACGCATCATGGCCGCGTCGACGTCAACGAGGGAACCGTCCGGAGCCAGGTCCCACCTGTCGAGCAGGCGGTCCGCGGCGGCCACCACCGTCGTGGACAGCGGCTCGAGGGAGGAGTGGTGGAAGGCCGGCTGCTGGATCCGACGGTTCTCCCGCCACGGATCGAGGTCGGCGGTGAGCAGTCCCTGACCCGTAACCAGCGCGAGAGCGTCGTACTGCACAGTGCGCTTGCCGTAGGACCGATGGTTGTCCTTCAGGACTCGCTGCACGGCTGCTGGATCGTCGACGAAGAACACGCGTTGGCGGGGGATGGGGAACTCCACGACATCGCCGAGCTCCGCCGCAGTGTCAGTCAGGAACCGCAAGGGTTCCTGGCGCATCGCGCGCGCATGCTGGAGCATCCACAATCCCGTGGGGCGGGCCGGCTCCCGGGTCTCGGCCACGGTCCCCGCTCAGCCTTGCCCAACGCGGGCGATCTCGCGGCGCGCGAGCACCATCCGGTGCACCTCGTCGGGACCATCCGCGAAACGCAGTCCGCGGGCGTGCGCCCACAGAGCGGCGAGCGGAAAGTCCTGGGAGAGCCCAGCCGCGCCATGCACCTGGATCGCCTTGTCGATCACCCACTCAGCCGTCGCCGGTGCGGCGATCTTGATGGCGGAGATCTCGGTCCGGGCTTCGCGCGCCCCGTGCTCATCGATGAGCCAAGCAGCCCTCAGCACCAGGAGCCGGAGCTGGTCGATGCGCACCCGGGAATCGGCGATCCAGCCCATCACTGTCCCGTGATCGGCGAGCGGACGACCGAACGCCGTGCGCGCGGCCGCCCGGTGACACATGAGATCAAAGGCCCGCTCAGCCATGCCCACCAGCCGCATGCAGTGGTGGATGCGGCCAGGCCCGAGCCGCGCCTGGGCGAGGGCTGCTCCGCCGCCCTCCTCCCCGAGCAACGCGCTAGCCGGCACCCGTACGCCGTCGAAGACGACCTCACCGTGCCCGCCGTGGTGGGAATCGGTGTAACCGAGCACGGACAGCCCGCGCACGACCTCGACGCCCGGGGTGTCCCTCGGCACCAGGACGATGCTGTGTCGACCGCGCGGCGAGCCCTGGGGGTCTGATACCCCGAGCACAACGAGCAGGGCGCATTCCGGGCTGAGAACGCCTGTGGACCACCACTTGCGGCCGTCGATCACATAGTCGTCGCCGTCTCGACGGATCGAGGTCGCAATGTTTGAGGCATCGGAGGAGGCCACGTCCGGTTCGGTCATGCAGAAAGCCGAACGGACCCGCGCGTCGAGGAGCGGCTCGAGCCACTGACTCTTCTGGTCGTCGGTCCCAAACAGGTGCAGCAGCTCCATGTTTCCGGTGTCGGGCGCCGAACAGTTGGTGGCTTCCGGAGCCAACGCGGGACTCCGACCCATGATCTCGGCGAGCGGCGCGTACTGGGTATTGGTCAGTCCCGCACCGTGCTCCTCGTCGGGAAGGAAGAGGTTCCAGAGGCCTCTTGCCCGAGCCTCGGCCTGCAGGGCTGGCAGCACCGTAGGACGGGTCCAGTCCGGCGTCGCAGCCTCCGGAGGTCCACCGGGAACCGGCTCGGCCGGATAGATGGCGGTATCCATGAAGTCGAGCATGCGAGCCCGATAATCTTCGGTGCGGGCGTCGTAGCCGAAGTCCATGCCCTGGACTTTAGGCGGTCACCGACCCGCCGGTCGGACCGGCTGTCCCTTTGAGGGGCCGCAACAATTAGCCTTTGGCACCTGGAAGGAGGCGATGTGTCACTCGTCATCCGGCCCCTCGATGACAGCACCTGGGATGCCTTCGCCGAGCTCGTTGAGCGCAACAACGGGATCTTCGGCGGCTGCTGGTGCATCGGCTATCACCCAGAGTGCGGCCAGAAGGGCATCAGCTATCGAGCGGTCAAGGAGGACCGGGTCAGAACCGACCGGGCTCACGCGGCGCTGGTTCTCGACGAGGATGGCGCCGCCCAGGGATGGTGCCAGTACGGCAGCCCCGAGGAGCTGTCCAACATCAAGCACAAGCGCGTGTACGACAAGGAACCGCCACTGCGTCCGGACTGGCGGATCACGTGTGTCTTCGTGGACAAGCGGCATCGAGGTCAAGGCGTCGCTCGAGCGGCGCTGGAGGGCGCCCTAGACCAGATCGGTCGGGCCGGTGGCGGCCTCGTCGAGGCCATCTCCGAGATGACCACGGGCCGCGAGGCGCCGGGCCGATTCCTCTTTAGTGCGACGGCAGAACTCTTCGAGGAGAACGGCTTCACGCGCGACCGACAAGTGGGCAAGCACGCGTGGATCGTGACAAGGAAGGTCGATCCGGTCTAGCCCGGCCCGGCGGTCACAGCTTCCTTGTCACCACCTGGACCGTGGCCATGGTGGGATCAGCGGCATAGGCCACGCGCACTCCGCGTGCCGCGGCCGCCCGCAAGGCGTCGAGCACCTCGGCGGTCAACACTTCCCCTGGGACGACTGCCGGAATGCCCGGCGGGTAGGGGGCCACGATCTCCCCCGCCACACGCCCCACGGCCCGTTCGCTGGGCACCGCCTCGTGCACGGCGAAGAACGCCTCACGCGGCGTCAGGGCGGCCTCCGGGGTGCTCCCCTCGCCCAGCCACACGGCAGGAATCACCTCGCGCGCATCCCCACGCAACCGCTCCACGGAGGCGATGAGTGCCTCGACAAACGGCTCGACGGTGTCGGCTGTGTCGGCCATGGTCACTGTCGCCACGATGGTGTCCCGATCGGCCAGCTCGACGGCGAAGCCGAGAGCGTCGAGCTCATCCTCGACGGCGAAGCCGAGAGCTCCCGTGCCTGCCAACCCGACGACGAGCCGGGTCGGGTCCAACTCACTCGGTGGACCGTCGAGCACCGCCAGGCCCGGCACCTCAGCCAGCCGAGCTCGCGCGTCAGCGACCAGGGCGATGGCTCGGCCGAGCAGGCGTTCGCCATCGCGTGCGAGCAGCGCGCGCGCCGCGTCGATGCTCGCAATGATGGTTCCTGACGGGCTGGTCGTGTGTGTCGCCTCGAAGGCGCGTTCGAGCCGGTCGCGATCCAATCGCTGGGTGCGGGCCATGACCAAAGCGGCCTGGGTGTAGGCCGGAAGCGCCTTGTGCGCACTCGTGACGAGCGCGTCAGCTCCGCAGGCGAGTGCGTGGGGCGGGAGCAGGGGATGAAAGCCGAGGTGGGCGCCCCAGGCCTGGTCCACGATGAGGGGTACGTCGGCCGCGTGCGCCGTGCGCGCCAACCCCGCCACGTCGGAGCGAGCGCCCACGTAGCCCGGGTCGACGACGAACACCGCCCGTGCCTCCGGGTGCGCGGCCAGAGCTGTGGCCAACCGATCGACCGGAATGCCTCCGGGCAATCCCGACACCTCGTCCACGTCAGGCTGTACCCAGACCGGCGACAGCCCGGCGAGGACGAAGCCGAGCAGCAAGGACCGGTGGACGGCCCTGGTTGCCAGCACGACGTCACCGGGTTGCCCTACGGCCAACGCCATCGTCTGGTTGCCGTGGGTGGACCCAGCGACGGAGAAGCGACACCAGTCGGCACCCCAGAGCTGCCCCGCCGCCTGCTCCGCCCCCTTGAGTACCGCCGGCGCCTCCCGCATCGAGGCGACACCTGCGAAGAGGGGGACGTCGCCACCGACCACGGGGCCGACCAGGTCCGTCGAACCCTTGTGTCCGGGAATGACGAAGGGTCGCGCTCCCGAGGTGAGGTGCCGTTCCCAGGCGAGCGCCAGCGGGGCGTCGAGCGGCTCGGACACGGTGGACTCCTTCCGGGGTTCGACGGTCGACCCAGCGGGCCAATCTAGGGGCTCAAGGCTGCAGCGACAGCGTGAAGACCGTGTCTCCCGGCCGACTCTCGACCGATACGTTCCCGCCGTGCGCCTCGACAACGGCCGCGACGATGGCCAGCCCGAGCCCGGTGCTACCCGCCGCCCGCGAGCGGGAGGAATCGGCCCGGGAGAACCGGTCGAAGACGACAGGCAAGAGCTCGGCGGGGATGCCCGGCCCATCGTCGGCGACGGTCAGGATCGCTCCGCCGTCCGCCCGGGCGGCCAGGCGGACCGTCACGGTCGTCCCGGCTGGCGTGTGCGTCCGGGCGTTCGCCAGGAGGTTGGCAACGACCTGGTGAAGGCGAGCCTCGTCACCGTCGACCACGACGGGCTGATCTGGCAATGCCAGATCCCATGCGTGGTCGATACTCGCCGCGCGCGCATCGCTGGTCGTGTCAACGACCAGGCGGGAGAGATCGACGGGCCGGTGCTCGACCGGGCGCCCGGAGTCAAGGCGGGCCAACAGGAGCAGGTCGTCGACCAAGCCCGTCATCCTGACCGCCTCGGACTCGACGCGGCCGAGCGCATGGGCTACGTCCGGCGGGATCACCTCCGAGGATCGCCGGGTCAACTCGGCATAGCCCCGGATCGAAGCCAAGGGGGTACGGAGTTCGTGACTGGCATCGGCAACGAACCGCCGGACCTGCATCTCGCTGTGTTGCCGGGCCTCTAACGCCGCCGCCACATGATCCAGCAGCTGGTTCAAGGCCGCGCCAACCTGTCCCACCTCGGTGGCTGGGTCAGAGTCCGCGGTCGACACCCGCTCGATCAGCGCCACCTCCCCGCGGTCGAGCGGTAGCTCGGCAACCTGCGATGCGGTCGCCGACACGCGTCGAAGTGGCCGCAGGCTCCACCGCACGATCCTCATCGCAACCAGTGCTGCAACTGCCAGCCCAGTCAGCGCGACAAGAGCCACGATCCCCGCCAGGCGAAGCACGGTCTCTTGGACCGCGGCCAACGGCAGCCCGGTCACCAGGATGTCGCCGGATCGCGTCGTCGTTGCGAGGACCCGGTAGTCGTCGAGGTCGTCTCCGAGATTGCGCGTCGTCGGGACTCCCACAGTGAGCCCGGTTAGTCCATCGGCAGCCTCACTGGTGAGGGGAATGGGTGCACCGGATCGGTCCAGGACGCTCCCAAGGACCACGCCACGGCCGACGATCGCCACCATGGTGCCTTCGGCCTGCCCCACCGAGAAGGCTGGAGGACGATCGTCACCACTGTCAGGGAACGGGCCGGGCCGACCATCCCCCGCACCTGATCTCAGGCGCTCGTACTCCCCGAACGAGCGACTGGACGCGGCACTGAGCTGGTCGTCGAGCCGCTCGATGAGGAAGCGGTTCAGGGCCACGACGGTGACCAGCCCGATGCCCAGGCTGACCACCGCCAGCAGTGCCAGCATCGAGGCAACCAGCTGAGTGCGCAGCCGCCAGCCGCCCGGTCCTCGACGTCGGGACGCCGGTGACGCGGGAGGAGCCGACGTGTCGATCACCGTCAGTTCGCGGGCTTGAGGACGTAGCCGGCGCCACGCATCGTGTGGATCATCGGGGCACGCCCCGCGTCCACCTTCTTGCGGAGGTAGGAGATGTAGAGCTCGACGATGTTGGCCTGACCGCCGAAGTCGTAGTTCCACACGCGGTCCAGGATTTGCGCCTTGCTGAGCACCCGACGAGGGTTGCGCATGAGAAAGCGAAGCAGCTCGAACTCCGTCGCAGTGAGCACGATCTCCTCCCCCGCCCTGCGTACCTCGTGGCTGTCCTCGTCCAGCACCAGGTCGCCCACGACGATCTGGGCTTCCGGCTGGACGACGGTGACGCCAGCGCGCCGAATCAGCCCACGCAGGCGCGCGACCAACTCTTCAAGGCTGAACGGCTTGGTGACGTAGTCGTCACCACCAGCCGTGAGACCCGCGACCCGGTCCTCGACGGCGTCTTTGGCGGTCAGGAACACCACGGGTACCTCCGTCTGGTCGACGTGTATCCGCCGCATGACCTCGAGGCCGTCAAGATCCGGAAGCATGATGTCGAGCACCACCGCGTCAGGCCGGAACTCACGGGCCGTCCGGATCGCGGCCGCACCGTTCGAGGCCGTCTTGATCTCCCAGCCCTCGTAGCGCAACGCCATCGTGAGCAGATCGGTGAGCGCCGGCTCGTCATCGACCACGAGCACGCGGACCGGCGAGCCGTCGGCCCGGCGGAGCTGAGCCGGTGCAGCCAGGCCACGTGCTCCGGGGGTCATGTCCCTATCCTCACGCACGAGCCTGTGTGTAGTCCGTGAGACTCCTGTGAACCCGCTGAGCCGTGACTCACGGTCCGACGTGGCGCAGCCTGGCCCCGGCTGCCAGGCTGGCGGCTATGCGCACCGACGCCATGGCCGACCGCCGCACCGCAGACTCCTATCTGGTCAGCGACGACGAACGCGCCGCCTTCGCGCGAGACGGTTACGTGCATCTCCGCGGCGTTCTGTCCCCGTCGGAGATGGACGAGGTCGAGGCTGTCTACGACCGGTTCCTGCGGCGCGAGATCGCCGTTCCGGGCAAGGATTTCAACGACATGACCACGGGCGAGCACGGGACCGACCCTTCGGCGTACGCCATCGTCAACGTCATGCTCCCGCGGCGCTACTACCCGGAGTGGCAGGGCAACGTCTTCGAGTGCCGAGCCGCGAGCATCGCCGAGCAGCTCGTCGGGGAGGGGATGGCGATCGACTTCGACCAGCTGCTCGCCAAGCAGCCGGGGCGAGACGACGCGGTGTTCGGCTGGCATCAGGACCAGGCCTACTGGATCGATACAGACGACCGGCGGACAGCGACCTGCTGGCTCGCGGTGGACGACGCGACCCTCGACAACGGGTGCCTTCAGTTCCTCCCGGGCAGCCACCGAGATCCGGTTCGCCCGCACCGCCCACTCCACGGCGACCGCTCGGAAAGCCACACCCTGGTCACCGACCTTCAACCTGATGACGTCATGCGACCAGTCCCGATAAGTCGGGGTGACATCACGGTGCACAGCGAAGGAATCCTGCACGGGTCCGGGGGGAACACGACGACCGACTCCTGGCGGCGTGCCTACATCGTGGCGTTTCGCTCCGCGGAAACCGTTGCCGAGGAGCGCAGGCTCGGGTTCACCCACTCGCACAACGACGAGCTGGAGGTCCTCGAGACGGTTGCCGGACTCGAAATGGATCCGGCTCCGTTCAGGCCCTGACATGACAGCGACCGAAGCCGCGGGAGTCCCATAGATCAAGGATTTTCATCCTTGTGATCGCGCGACCACCCCCGCTGGGCAGCGAGCGCAAGGGCTTCGTGCTGCTCATGTTCCTGCCACCAACGACCTGCATAGACCTGGTTGCGAGCCAACAACGCGGCGTGATCCCCACGCTCCGCGATGACCCCGCCTTCGAGGACGACGATCTCGTCCATCGCCTCCAGTCCGCGCAACCGGTGGCTCACGATCAGGGTCGTACGGCCGCGGGTGAGGTCGAGCAAGTCTGCACTCAACTCAGCCGCCGTCTCCTCATCCAGATGCTCGGTGGGTTCGTCCAGGACCAGGATCTCGGGATCGGCGAGCAGGGAGCGAGCGAGCACGAGCCGTCGGCGCTGCCCCCCACTGAGTCGGCTTCCGTGCTCCCCGACCGGGGAGTCCAGCCCCTGCGGCAGCGATCCGACCAGGTCTGCCAGGCCGACCCTGGCCAACACGTCCAGAAGGATCGCGTCGTCGGCCCCAGGGGATGCGAGCCGGAGGTTCTCTGCCACCGTGCTGTCGAAGACGTGAGCGTCCTGCGCGCACAGACCCACGAGGCTCCGAACGTCGTCCGCTTCGAGGTCCCTCAGCTCCATGCCGCCCAAGGTGACGCTCCCGGCGTAGTCGACGAATCGGACGAGCACCGAAACCAAGGTGCTCTTGCCCGCCCCGCTCGTGCCGACGACCGCCGTTCGGCTGCCGGCGGCAAGGTCGAGGTCGATCCCGAGCAGCACCTGATCCCCGGTGGCCCCCCACCTTGCCGTGACTCCGCGCAGCCGTAGGTCTCGTCCGGCAGGGAGTAGTCCCGCGTTCGTCGGCTCCCCCACCGGGTCGGGGGTGTCGACGATCTCAGCCAGTCTCTCGGCGGACGCCCGCACCCGGACAAAGGCGAGAGCAGCCGCAGGAAGTCCGACAATCGACTCGTAGGCGGCCAGCGGCAACAGCACGACGACGGCCAGGTTGACCCCGTCAAGACGCCCGTCAGTCACGGCCGGCAAAGCCGCTACCAGTGCCCCGATGACCGCCGTCCCGGCGAGGAGGACGCCGAGCCCGGAGCCCAACCCGGCGGTCCAGGCCGATCGGCGGGACAGACCGGTGAGCGCGTCGTCCGTAACCGTCGCCGCAGCGAGAGCGGCCGGCGCTGCGCCGCAAGCAATCAGGTCGGGAGCGCCGTGCAGCAGCTCGCGAACCTGCGCCGACAACTCGCCCCTGGCCCGCGCAGAGTGCGTCTCAGCCAGCCCGCCGGAAGCCGCCGTGACCCAGGGGACCACCGTTGCGCCGAGCAACAGCACGACAGCCAGTACGGCACCGGCTGCCGGGAGCAGCCACCAGGTGACCGCGACCGACACGCCGCCGGCAAGGACTGCGGTGGAAATCGGCAGGACAACACGCAGCGCAAGGTCCTGCACCGAGTCGACGTCCGCGACCATCCGGGCGAGGAGATCTCCCCTGCGGAACCCCGCAAGCCCTTGGGGCGCCAAGACTTCCAGCCGGCTCCAGACGGCAACTCGCACATCGGTGAGAGCGCGGAAGACGGCATCGTGCGAGACCAGCCGCTCGGCGTAGCGGAAGAACCCACGGCCGAGGCCGAAGGCGCGTACGGCAACGATCGCGACCCCAAGGGTCAGAACCGGCGGCATCTGCGAGGCCCGCGAGATCAGCCAGCCGCTGACACCAAGGAGACCGATCGCGCACAGCGTCGCCGAAGCGCCAAGCAGGGCAGCCCCAACAAGCTCCCCGCGCACCGGCTGCAACGAAGCGAGTGCCCGCCGGAAGGGCGACCTCGTCCCAGTCCAGGCCGCCCTCGTCACGCCCGCTCCGTCCACGGTGCGGCGCTGGCGGCATTGGCTCCCAGAGCCAAGGCATCCACTTCAGGATCGCCGTCGTCGGCGGGCTCCGCAGGGCCGATCGGCTCCAGCAGGATCACCACATCGGCAGCCAGCAACAAGGCGGGACGGTGGGCGACGACGACGACGGTGCGGCCCGCACGTCGGAGGGCCGCAACGGCTTCGACGACGACGCGCTCGGTCGTGCCGTCGAGGGCCGACGTCGGCTCATCGAGCAGGACCAGCGGGGCATCCCGGCACAGGGTGCGCGCCAAGGCGACGCGGCGGACCTGGCCCGCAGACAGTCCCACCCCTCCCTCGCCGACGAGGGTGTCGAGGCCGGCGGGCAGCGTCCGGAGGACGTCAGCATCGGCGAGGTCCAAGCCAGCAGCAGCCAACGCGCGACGTACGTCGCCGTCGGTCGCAGCCGGCGAGCCTAGGCGAACAGCATCGGCGACGGAGCCCGCGCCCAGGTACGGCGACTGCGGGAGATAGGCCACTTGGGACCGCCAGGCATCAGGGTCGAGGTCCGCGAGACAAACCGTGGAGCCGTCCGGGTGGCGCAAGTCAACGCCACCCGCCACGGGGGCGACGAAGCCCATGAGGAGGGCCATCAGCGTCGACTTGCCGGCTCCGTTGTCTCCGGCGATCGCCGTCACCAGCCCGGGTCCGATGACCAAGGACTGGTCGTGCAAGGCGGGTGTGGGCCGGTCCGGATACCCGACGGTCACGTTGGCGACCACGATCTCGGTACTCCGCAGATCGGGAATGTCCAGCCGGAGGCCAGTCATCGGAAGCGGCGTCTCCAAAACGGTGAGCATGCGCTCAGCCGCGCCCACACCCTCGGCAGCCGCATGGAAGTACTGGCCGACCAACCGGATCGGGAGGTAGGCCTCCGGCGCGAGCAGCAGGACGGTCAGGCCGGCAGTCAGCAGGAGGCTGCCGTTCACCAGCCGGAGCCCGATGGCGACGGCGATGACGGCTACCGACAGCATGGCGAGGAGTTCGAGGACCAGGGAGGAGAGGAACGACACCCGGAGCACACCCATCGTGGTGCGGCGGTACTCATCACCGACCTGTGCGATGGACGTCGTCTGAGACTTGGCCCTGCCAAAGGCTTTCAACGTTGGGAGGCCTGCGACCACGTCCAGGAAATGCCCGGAGAGAGCGGACAACGACGACCACTGACGGTCTACCTGACGCCTCGTGAACCGGCCGATCAAGGCCATGAATAGCGGGATCAATGGCAGGGTGACCGCCACCAGGACCGCCGAAAGCAGGTCCTGGGTGGCGATCGCGATGATGACGCTGACCGGAACGATGATGGCTAGGACGAGCTGGGGCAGGTAGCGCGCGTAGTAGCCGTCCAAGGCGTCCACCCCACGCGTGCACAACGTGGTGAGCTCGCCAGAGCGCGTACCCGCCAACCAGACCGGCCCCAGCCGGACAGAGTGGGCGAGAACCGCCGAGCGGAGCTCGGACTTGGCCTGAGCCGAGGACGCATGACCAGCCGCCTCAGTCGCCCAGGCCAAAACTGCCCGGGCGATGACGACAGCGGCCAAGACCAGGATCGGTCCTCGCTGGGACGCGAGGGACGCCTCTTGCTGGAAGCCGGCGACGATGATCCGGGCGAGGACAAAGGCCTGGACGATGACCATCGCCGCGGTGAGCACCCCGATAACCACGGTCATCACAAGGAAGCGCTTCGTGCTCTGCGCGTGGCGCAGCAAGCGCGGGTCCAGGGGTCTCACGAGCAGTCATCCTTCAGTACCTCGGGCGCTCCGCCTCCTGGCGGTCCCAGTCGTGACCTGATCAGGCCTTGATTCGCCCGTTCGTGGGGTCGTAGAACGGTCGTAGCGAGGTCACCGCTGGGTGTCGCGTCCCGGCAATGTCGACCTCCCACGACCCGGCGTCCAGCCAGGCCGCGTCGATGGGTTCGTCCGCTTCCAGCATGGTCAACCCCACTGCACCGCCGAGGGTGAAGCCGTACGAAGCGGCGCGTACGTACCCGAGCGGGATGCCATCACGCAGCACGGGTTCCGCATGGAACAACATCGGCTCGGGGTCGGTGACCAGTACCTGGACCAGCCGTTTCCGCAGCGGTCCTTTGGCTTTCTGGGCGAGTACGGCGTCGCAGCCGATGAAGCCATCCGGCTTGTCGAGGTCCACAGCGAAGCCGAGCCCGGCCTCGAGGACCGAGTCCGTGTTGTCAATGTCGTGGCCGTAGTCGCGGTAGCCCTTCTCCATCCGCAGACTGGCGAGCGCTTTCAACCCGGCGTGGCGGAGCCCGTAGGCCGGACCGGCCGCCACGATCCGGTCGTAGACGTGGGTCGCCTGCTCGGTCGGGATGTAGAGCTCGTAGCCCAGCTCCCCCACGTAGGTGATGCGCACGCACAGCGCTCGGGCATAACCGAGGTCGATCTCCCGCGCCGTCCGGAACGGAAAGGCCTCGTTGGACAGGTCCGCCGAGGTCAGCGACTGCAGGAGCTCACGCGACCGTGGGCCTTGGATGTTGAGTTGGGCGAAGCCGGAGGTGACGTCTGTGACGAAGGCGTGCGCGTCTCCGATGTCTCGGCGGATCCGCGTCTCCACGTGCCGGTGGGCGGTGTCGGAGGCGACAACCCAGAAGTTGTCATCTGCCAGTTTCGTCACCGTCAGGTCTGCCTCGAGGAGCCCTGCCTCGTTCAGCCACTGGGTGTAGGTGATGCGGCCGAACTCGCCATCGACATCGCCGGCCGAGAGGTGATTGAGGACCCGCCCAGCGTCGCGACCCTGGACCCGGAACTTGGCCATGAACGACATGTCCATCGCGACGACTGCTTCTCGGGCGGCGTGGTGCTCCTCCGCCCAATAGGGGAACCAGTTCTGGCGACCCCACGACAACTTCTCGACCACTGGCTCGACACCCTCGGGGGCGTACCAGTCGGCACCCTCCCACCCACTGACATCACGGAAGTACGCCCGCTGCGCCACGAGTCGATCGTGGAAAGCGGACGTCTTCGCACCGCGCGCGGTCTGCATGGACTTGGTCGGGTAGTGGCACTGATAGACGGTGCCGAGCGACTCCACCGTGCGGGTGGCGCGGTACTTAGGGTTGGCCTGATAAGTGTGCAGTCGGTCGATGTTGAAGCCGGTGATATCGATATCGGCGCAGCCCTCGACGATCCAGTGGGCGAGCGCCCGACCGAGGCCGCCGCCAGTGAGGATGCCGATGGAGTTGAGGCCAGCGGCCACAAAGTAGTTCTTCAGCTCGGGCGCCTCGCCCACAACCGGCTGCAGGTCAGCGGTGAAGCTCTCCGGTCCACAGAAGAACTTCCGGATGCCCACCTCCATCGAGATCGGGACTCGGGACATCGCCTTCTCGAGATAGGGACCCATCCGCTCCCAGTCGGGGGGGAGCTCGCCGAAGGAGAAGTCCTCTGGGATGCCTCCGACATTCCAGGGCGCGCAGACCGGCTCGAACATGCCGATCATCAACCCGCCGCCCTCTTCACGGAAGTAGCCGTGGTGGGACGGGTCCTCGAGCACCGGCCAGTCGCGGGAAACCTCCGGGATCTCCCCGGTCAGCAGGTAGTAGTGCTCAGCAGCCTGCAACGGGATGTTGACCCCCGACTTGGCCCCGAGCTGCCTGGCCCACATGCCGGCGCAGTTCACGACCACCTCAGCTTCGACGTCGCCGAAGGCCGTACGCACTCCAATGACCACGCCGTCCTTCGTGAGCACGTCGGTCACCGGGACGCCCTCCACGACCGTCGCGCCCGCCATCCGGGCGCCCATGGCGAGTGCCATGGTGACGTCGACCGGGTTGGCTCGGCCGTCCTCGGCGACGTAGAAGCCGGCCAGGAGGTCGTCCGTACGTGCCAGCGGGAACATCTCGCCGACCTCGCCCGGGGAGATCTCGTGAACGTCGATCCCGCAGAGCCGGTTGAACGCTGAGACCCGTCGGTACTCCTCCAACCTGTCTGCGTCCGAGGCAACCTCGATGAACCCAACCGGCCGGAAGCCCGTGGCCTGACCTGTCTCGGCCTCGAGCCGGGAGTAGAGATCCGCGGTGTACTTGCGCAGCTCCGTCGAGGTCTCCGACGTGGAGCCAAAGGTGACCATCAGGCCTGCCGCGTGCCACGTGGTTCCTGAAGTGAGCCGGTCGCGCTCGAGCAGCAGGACATCCTGGCCCAGATGAGCGAGGTGATAGGCCACCGACGAACCGATGACGCCGCCACCTATGACGACGATTCGAGCACGCGACGGGAGGACCGGATCAACCATGCGGGCCAGGGTAACCAGCCAGCCGGCGGCCGGTCGCTTCGACCATCACTGACCTCAGCCGAGGACCTGGCCTCCCCGCCAGTCAGGCGGCGGGGAGGTCCCAAGGGTCAGGCGCATGGAAGTCGGGGAGGAGGGATCGGGGTCGGCTGGTGCCGATCCAGTTGCCGTGCCGATCGTGGTGGACCCAGTTTCCGACGGCGTCGCGTTCGACGCTGATTTGTTGTTCGTGGACGTAGGGGTGGTGGAAGAAGCAGTAGAGGATGCCTTCGTCCTTGGCGTCGGTCAGGGCGCCGTTGGCCCACCCACTGCGGTGATGACCGACGCATTGGGAGGGCGGCCGGTGACAGCCGGGGAACCTGCAGCCCCCGTCGTGGGCGTCCAACGCTCTCCGTCGGGGACCGGTGAAGGTCCGTTGGGCGCGTCCGACGTCTAGGAGTTCACCACGTGGCCCGAAGATCACCCTGGTGATCGAGCAATCGCACAGCATCTGGTCCAGCAGCGCCCGGGAGATGCCCTGCCCGGACTCCTGGAGAACAACCGGCGCCAGCCCGGCGGTGCCGACCTTGGCCTCCAAGGTTGCATAGGGAACGTGGACCACAACGCTGGGCCGCACGCTCGCGTGGTGGCCAAGTTCGCCACCTCCCAGGACCCGGTTGACCACTGACCCCAACGCGTCATGCATGCGCTGAGCGGTGGTTCGCTTGTCGTCCTTGGACGGGACCCCGATCTCCGCGCGGAGCATCACCAGCAGCCCCTCACCCACCACCGGGTCCAGACACCCCGACGGAACGGTCCCGCCCAGGGTCGTGGCCAGAGCAAACGTGAACCCGTCCTTGGCTTCGACATAGGCGGCATCCGCGGCGTCGGGGTCGACCCGGTAGGCCCAGGAGTTCAGGAACTTCCGGAAGTCGTCCAACCCCAGATGGGCGTGGTCAAGGATGAACCCCTCACCCCGGTCAGGGCAGCTGAGCATCCCGGCGAGCTTCTCGGTCCGCAGGCACGTCTTGGCGATGGCCCGCGCATGAGCCACCGGAACCAACCCGTCGGCGATCGCCGCCCGGGTCAAAGACAGGTGCTCACCCAACGCACGAGCGACTTTGAAGTCACTGCCCGCTGCTGCCCGGGCCGAACGATCCGTTCGAGCCAACCACGACGCCGCGGACTGCGACCCGTCCAACGCCCAGACCCCCGAATCCTGCACCGTCGGCAACACGGCGAGCCGAGCAGCACTGAGCATGTCCACCGCAGTGGTCAACACCCCGATGAGATCCACCGCTGCATTGCCGCCGAGCATCGTGAGGTCCCGACCGGATAAGCGCGCAGCCGCAGCCAACGCCACCTGAGCGTCAGCCATCGCCGAGCCGTCCAACACGCTGTTGCCGATCGGAACCACCTCCTCGCCCGCTCGCATTCAAGTGATCGAACTGATAAGGCAATGCTACCCGACAGCACCGACAACAGACAGGGAGAAAACCCATACTGTGGATAAGGAAATGGGTGACACAGCTACTCTCTCCGAGATGGAGATTCTGCACCTCACCCGCCAGGCGGACTGGGACCATGCGCTGGCCCGGGGGACGTACCGGATCTCCTCACTCGGGGCGACTCTGGAGCAGGAGGGATTCATCCACGCCTCCACCGAGATTCAACTGCCCACAGTCGCAGCTGCCTTCTACGCTGAGGTCCCAGATCCGCTCGTCGTCCTGCGGATGGATGAGGAAGCGATCCGCGCCGCGGGCATTGAGGTCCGCTATGAGGACGGCGGCGCCGGGGAGTTCTATCCCCACATCTACGGCGCCATCCCGACGGACCTGGTCATCTCGGTGACACCTGCCCACTTCGACCACGAGGGCCGATTCAGTTTTTGAACCCCGGCACTCCGTCGGACAGGGTCAGTACCCCTACATGACGGGATCCGGTCAACGGCTGTCGCGCTTCGCCTGTCGCCGAGCCCCGGCTGCATTGGATGAGGCCACCTGCTTGATCTTGGGCGGACTGCGACG
>JANPBY010000077.1:0-27155 GCA_031430645.1 Actinomycetes bacterium | reverse complement strand
TACACAACGTCACACTCAGCGGGGTTCAGCCTCCGGCTGTGACGCCTTCGCGAGTGAGGGCCAGCAAGGAGCCGGTCGCCGAGCCTTGACTCGCGAAAGTCAACGTGATCGTCGTGAAGTCGCCAACTCCGAACGTTGCCTCGGAAATCACAATCGTGCTAGCGGGCTCGCTGCCCGTGGTGATGATCGCTCGACCCGGAATCGTGATCGGGGTCAGCGGGACAATGCCCGCACCCTCGACCGAGACGGAGGTGAGCACCTCCGGACCTGGTCCGTTGTTGACGAGGGCGCCGATCATCTCGAACGTGCCCGGTCGGGTCTCGTCGGCGACCAAGAGCAGGTTGCGCGCGTCCATGGTCCCCACGGTCAGCGAGGTCCCGTTCGAGGGGACGTACGGGAGACTCGTCGCGGCGTCGAAGCCGGCCCCGCAACCGCTCAGGGCTGCGGTCAGCGCAACGGCGGCGGGAAGGGCGAGCAGCCGCCGGAAGCGGGTCTGATGGGCGGAAGAGCGGTTCACATGCGGCAGCGTAGCGGCGACCAGCCTGGATATCAGCCGGTGGGCACCCAGGCGTCAGCTCGGCCGACCAGAAGCGCGACGTCCACGACGGCGACCAGGGCCACGAGCACGAACGGCAGGCGCGAGTCGCGGGGCCATCGGTGTCCGAGGCCCAGGGCTAACAGCACCAGGGCGAGACCGCCGGCGAGCCAACCGGCGAGGCCGGGCGGCCCGGGTGGCGCGAGAGTCAGGATCGCGGTTGCCGCGCCCAATGAGACCGCGGCGAGCACCCTGCTGCCCCTCGGGCCGAGCCGTGCTGGCAACCCCCCGACTCCCTGGGCGCGGTCGGCCTCGATGTCTGGCAGTGCGTTGGCGGCGTGCGCACCCAGGCCGAGCAACGCCCCGGCCACCACTCCCCACCAGGGGGGTGGCGGAGCGCCGGGCAGACTGAGTACGACCACCGCCGGGAGCGCGCCGAACGCCAGGACGTAGGGCAGCCAAGACCATGCTGATCGCTTGAGCCACAGGTCGTAAGCCCAGCCGGAGCCCACGGTCACCAGGTGGCAGAGGCCAGCGGCCCAGCCCAGAGCGAAGGAGAGCGGGAGCGTGATCACGGCCGCCATCCAGAAAGCGACGGTCACGGTCCGCACGCTCACGGTCCCGTGAGCGAGCGGCTTGTCGCGCCGGCCCGCGGCTACGTCAGCCGATCGGTCGACGAGATCGTTGAGCCAGCCGATCGACAGCTGCCCGGAGAGCACCGTCGCCCCGAGCAGAACAAGCCGGGGCGGGCTCAGGCCGACGGCCCAGCCGATCGCGAGTGCAAGACCGGTGACGGTGATGCTCGGGCCGGGGTGGCAGGCCTTGACCAGTCCTCGGGCTGCCGGTGCGAAGCCACCGGGTTCGGTGTGGGGTACGTCCGGAACTGCCACAGGGCCAGTCTGCCGGGCCTGCCGCCTGCCTCGCGGGAACACCAGGCCGAACACACCCTCCACCACGGATTTGGCGTCCTGTCAAGACCCTATGAGGGTCGCTGCAGGGCCCCTGACCTGCAGAAACGCGTCCGGAGCAGGTCGCAGGCCGTGTTATCCTTGAGGCCAAACGAAAGGGCGTTATCCATGTCGTTCCAGGTCGGCGAAACTGTCGTCTACCCCCATCATGGGGCCGCGCTCATCGAGTCGATGGAGACCCGCACGGTCAAGGGTGAAGAGCGCCTCTATCTCGTGCTCAAGGTCGCCCAGGGTGATCTGACGGTGCGCGTCCCGGCTGATAACGCCGAGTTCGTGGGCGTGCGCGACGTGGTGGGTCAAGAGGGCCTGGAGAAGGTCTTTGACGTGTTGCGCGCGCCGCACACCGAGGAACCGACCAACTGGTCGCGCCGCTACAAGGCCAACCTCGAGAAGCTCGCCTCGGGCGACGTCATCAAGGTGGCTGAGGTCGTGCGTGACCTTTGGCGCCGTGAGCGTGAGCGTGGACTGTCGGCCGGCGAGAAGCGAATGCTGGCTAAGGCGCGTCAGATCCTTGTGTCCGAGCTCGCACTTGCCGAGAACACCAACGAGGACAAGGCCGAGGCCATCCTCGACGAGGTGCTGGCTTCCTGACCTCGGGCTGAGTGGCCTCGTCCCGTCGCCGCTCGCGCCCGCTGCCCTACCGGGTGCCGTTTCGGAAGGCTTGCTAGCCATGCGCTCCCGGCTTCCCGCTCGCCGCGCGGTTCCGCAGCCGATCGTTGAGCTGCTGCGTCTGTGTGTCGTCGTGTTCGGCGCAGCCCTCGGCTATCAGGTGGCCCTGTTGCTCGATGTGGAGAGCCTCGGCGCACTGGACCCGCTCGTGGTCGGGGTCGTGCTTGGGTCTGCCGTTGGCTACGTCCTCGGTGGAATTCTGGGTCGTACGACGCTCACCGCGGTCGAACGCACTGAGCGCTCGCTCAGCGACGTCTCGGCTGAGCAGATCGTGGCGGGTGTCTTTGGTGCTGTCATAGGAATCTTGGGCGGCGCGGCGATTGCCTGGCCGGTCTTCCTGCTCGATCGACAGGTGTTCGCGATCCCGTTGTTCATGTTTGTCCTCGTAACCACGGGTTTGCTCGGCTATCGCGTGGGTTCAGTCCGCCGAAGCTCGATGATCGGCATGTTCGGGGTGTCTGCTGGGATGGCTGGCCCCAGCGTTTCTGCGTCAACCCTGCCGCGCTTGGTGGACTCTTCCGTAGCCATCGACGGACGAATCGTTGCCGTCGTGCGGGCGGGTTTCCTCGGCGGCGAGATGCTGGTGCTCCAGCCAGTGCTGGACGAGCTCCAGGGGCTGGCTGACGCCGCCGACGACCTGCGGCGGTCCAAGGGCCGACGCGGGCTCGAGATCCTCGAGGTGTTGCGCCGTGAGCCCGGAGTCGAGCTTCGGGTCATCGACGACGAGGCCGTCGCGGTTCCTGAGGTCGACGCAAAGCTCGTTCGGGTCGCCATTGACCGCAAGTGCGCGCTCATCACCCTCGACACCAATCTCGCCAGGGCCGCGGCCCTCGCGGGGGTCAAGGTCTTGAACCTGCACGCCCTTGCTCTGTCGATGCGGCCACCGGTCGTTGCTGGCGACGAGGTCACCGTTTTGCTGACCAAGGCCGGCAAGGAAACTGGACAAGCTGTGGGGTACCTCGACGACGGCACGATGGTCGTCGTCGAGCGCGCACGTGACGCAGTGGGCCAAGATGCTCTTGTGTTGGTAACGAGCGTGCTCACGACAGCGAACGGCCGACTGGTCTTCGCCCGCCCGCTCGCCCTGGCCGGTCAACCGGTCGGGGGAGCGAGTGACTGACGCGTCGACCGACTCACCGATCGATTCGGGCGGACCTGCGGCCCCGCACCCCGGTGGACGTACGGCTGCGATTGTCGCCGCCGCTGGGCGCGGACAGCGATTGGGTCCGGGGGCCCCGAAGGCTTTGCGTACGGTCGGGGGTGTGCCCCTCCTCGTCCATGCAGTGCGCACCCTGGTCGCGGCACCCTCTATCGACGTGGTCGTCGTTGCAGCGCCGGTCGATTCCGTGGTCGAGGTCGCCGAACTCCTGGACCGTGGCCTGCTCGACGACAACGAGATCGGGTCAGGTGCGGAGCTGCACGTCGTGGCAGGCGGCTCGACGCGGCAGGAGTCGGTCGCTCAGGCCTTGGCCATGCTCGCCGATGACATCGACGTGGTGCTCGTGCATGACGCGGCACGCGCTCTGACCCCGGTGTCGTTGGTCGAGCGGGTCGTTACGGCCGTACGTGCGGGGGCCGATGCTGTCGTGCCCGCATTGGCCGTCACCGACACCGTGAAGTCCGTCGATGGCGGCGAGGTCATCACAGGCACCCTCGACAGGTCGACCCTGCGCGCGGCACAGACCCCGCAGGGGTTCCGCCGCTCGGTGCTCGTTGAGGCGAACGTCGCGGCGGCCGCGCCGGACGCTGCTGGCGAACTGGCGACCGACGACGCAGGGCTCGTCGAGCGATTAGGGCTTCGGGTTCTGGTGGTGCCCGGCGACCCGGAGGCCTTCAAGATCACCCAACCGCTCGACTTGTTGCTCGCTCAGGCCATCCTCGCCGGGCGGGCGTCCGAGGCGGACGCTGCGGCCGGGGCAGACTCATGACGGCGATTCCTCGGGTAGGCGTCGGACTTGACGTTCACCCGCTGGTCCTTGGGCAACCGATGTGGCTCGCTGGCCTGGAATGGCCCGAGGAACAGGTCGGCTGCGCGGGTCACTCCGACGGTGATGTCGTCGCGCACGCGATGTGCGACGCGCTACTTTCGGCCGCCGGGCTCGGAGACCTGGGCGCCGTTTTTGGCACCGACCGGCCAGAGTTCGCCGGCGCCTCGGGGGCTAAGCTTCTCGAGGAGGTGGCGGGCCTGGTCACGACAGGTGGCTTCACGATCGGGAACGTCGCCGTGCAACTGATCGGCAACCGCCCCCGACTCGGGCTCCGCCGCGCAGAGGCCGAGGCGGCCCTTTCCGCAGCCCTGGGTGGCGTTGTGGTCTCGGTGTCCGCGACGACCACCGACGGACTAGGTCTCACGGGTCGAGGAGAAGGTTTGGCTGCGATCGCGACTGCCGTTGTTTGGGCGTCGCCGTGACTTCGGACGCCGATCGCTCGCGGGTGCTCATGCTGCTCGATTCCGGTCAGGTTGAAGAAGCCGCCGAGCTGCTTGGTCTGCTGCTCGCGGCGGAGCCTGAGGACGGGGCGCTGTGGTGTCTCAACGGTCGTGCGTTGCTGGGGGCCGGAAAGCTCACCGAGGCCATGGCCTCGGCCAAGAAGGCATCCGATCTGCTTCCCCAGTCCCCTGAGCCGCACCTCATCGCCAGCACGATTCTCGGTCGAGTGGATGACTTGGAGGGCTCGACTCGGGCGGCCCGGGAGGCGGTCCGGCTGGGTCCCAACGACCCGAGCTCGTGGGAGCGCCTGTGCTATGCCGCGGGTTCGCTGCTCAATGAGCTTGGAGCCTCAGGAGAACGGGCGGTGCTGAGCCGGATCCGCGAGTTGTCGGATGAGGTCTTGACCGCGGCCGATCGTGTGGTGGCTCTGGCTCCGACGGAGTCGGCGGCCTATCGCGCGCGGGCGCACGCGTTGATGTGTGCCCGTCGACCTGACCTGGCGCAGGAGGCATCGCGGCGGGCCGACCAGATCGACCCGATCGGTGTCGGCCCTCCGGCAGGAGCCGAAGCAAGCCCCGTGACCGGTCCCGCTCCCGCCGCAGATGCACCGGCCGCACTGTCAGCCCCGCAGTCAACGGCCGGGCCTGCTCCCGAGCCTCCGATGACGGGCATCCCCCCAGCCCTGAATGCCTGGACCAAGCGCATCGCCCTTGCGCTAGTGATCATTCTTGTGCTCACCGTCGTTGCGGCGATCTTCACGCCCTGACCCACGAAGTGCCCCGGAGTCGTACGGTCGGGGAATGACCGTGACGATTCCAGAGCAAGCAAAGGCGTGGTTGGACGCACCCGAGTACGCGACGATCGCGACGATCGAGCCTGACGGGCGAGCGCAGCTGTCGGTGGTGTGGGTCGAGCGCGACGGTGACGACCTGCTCGTGTCGACGATCGAAGGGCGCCGTAAGCACGCGAATCTGCTCCGTGACCCACGAGCGACTCTGCTCGTCTTCCCTTCGGCCGAGCCAGAGCGGTATGTGGAGCTCCGCGGGTCGGTCACGATGACGCGGGAAGGTGGCCCGGAGCTCATCGACCGGCTAGCCCGGTTGTACGACGGGGTTGAGCGGTTCAAAGCCGACGACGGAACCGACCGGGTCCGCGTCGTGGTGCGGATCACTCCGGACAAGGTGATCGTGCGGTCCTGACCTGGTCAGGTGGGTCGGGCTAGCCCCGTAGGCTGGTCTGGTGACGCTGCAACTCCATGACACCGCGTCGCGCGAGACCCGCGCGTTCGAGCCGCTGCGCCCGGGCGAGGCCTCCATCTACCTCTGTGGACTGACCGTTCAGGGGCCTCCGCACGTCGGACACATCAGGTCGAGTCTGGTCTTTGATCTGCTCGCGCGATGGTTGGAACACCGTGGGTACGCCGTCACGTTGATCCGCAACGTCACCGACATCGACGACAAGATCATCAACAAGTCTGCTGAGTTGAGCCTCCCCTGGTGGGCCTGGGCCTATCTGAACGAGCAGGCTGCCCAGCGCGCTTTCGACGTACTCAACATCCGACGTCCGACCTACGAGCCGCGGGCCACCGGGCACATCACCGAAATGGTCGAGGTGATGCACGAACTCATCGCGCGCGGTCACGCCTATGCGGCTGACGACGCCACGGGCGATGTCTACTTCGACGTCCGTTCTTGGCCCACCTATGGTCGGCTCTCGGGCATGCGGATCGAAGACATGGAGCCGGCGGCCGACGCCGACCCCCGAGGCAAGCGCGACCCGCGCGATTTCGCGCTCTGGAAGGGTGCCAAGCCCGGTGAGCCTTCGTGGCCGACCCCGTGGGGAGCTGGCCGACCGGGCTGGCACTTGGAGTGCTCGGCGATGGCGGGCAAGTACCTCGGGGAGGCCTTCGACATCCACGGAGGCGGCATCGACCTGCGATTCCCTCACCACGAGAACGAGGTCGCGCAGTCGACTGCGATCGGCCAACGTTTTGCGGTGACGTGGATGCACAACGCCTGGGTCACGACGTCCGGGGAAAAGATGAGCAAGTCCATGGGCAACAGCCTCCTGGTCGAAGAGGTGGTTCAGCGCGTGCGTCCGGCGGAGCTGCGCTACTACCTCGGCGCTGCGCACTACCGCTCGCACATCGAGTTCTCCGAGGAGGCGTTGGCCGAGGCGGCCACGGCGTATCGGAGGATCGAGGGGTTCCTGGATCGCGCGACCGAGCTGGTGGGCCCGGTAGAGCCGACGGTCCTCTGCGCTGACTTCGAGACCGCGATGGACAACGACCTGGGAGTTCCCGCGGCGCTTGCTGCTCTGCATGACGTCGTGCGTGAGGGCAACAAGCTGATCGCTGCCGGTGGCTCTGCTGCCCTTCGCGGTTGCTTGGGTTCGGTGCGCGCGATGCTCGGAGTCCTTGGTCTCGATCCTGCTGACCCGGCTTGGGGCGCTGGTGATTCTCGGGACGACGTACGCCTTCACTCCGCGGTGGACGTCCTCGTGGCGTCTGCGTTAGCGGAACGGCAAGAAGCGAGGAACCGCAAGGACTTCTCTGCTGCCGATGCCGTACGCGATCGGTTGGCCCGCGCGGGTATCGTTATCGAAGACACTGCGACGGGACCCCGCTGGTCTCTTGAGGGGACCACCTGATGGCCGGCAACTCCCAGCGCAAGGGCGCGATGCGCAACCCGACGACCAAGAAAGGCCCGACCTCCGGCTCCGGGGGTCAGAAGGGCAAGCAGAACCGGTCGAAGGGCCCCACCCCGCCAGCCGAGGCGCGTACCGGTCACCCCGCTGCGCGTCGTGCTGCTGCGGCGAGCCGGCGTGATTCCACAAGCACCGGTCGCAACAGTCGGGGCGCCGGAAATCGGCGCCCCGATGGCAAGAGCAAGGACAGCGGCGAACTCGTCATCGGCCGCAACAGCGTGGTCGAGGCGCTCCGTGCCCAGATTCCTGCGACAGCACTGTTTGTCGCATCGCGCATCGACTCCGATGACCGGGTCCGTGAGGCCATCAAGATCGCTGGCAACCGTGGGCTCCCGTTGTTGGAGGCGCCCCGCCCCGAGTTGGATCGAATGGCCGCCGGCGCTGTGCATCAGGGACTCGCGCTGCAGGTGCCGCCCTACGACTACGCCCACCCAGGCGACTTGCTCGAGGTCGCACGTGAATCAGGTGAGGCACCGCTGCTCGTGGCCCTGGATGGAGTGACGGACCCTCGCAACCTCGGCGCAGTCGTCCGGTCCGTCGCTGCCTTCGGCGGTCATGGAGTGCTGGTGCCGGAGCGCCGTTCGGCCGGCATGACCGCGGGTGCCTGGAAGGCTTCTGCGGGGGCAGCGACCCGAGTTCGGGTCGCTCGGGCGACCAACCTGAACCGGGCGCTGCTCGCGTGGCGAGACGCGGGTTGCGTCATCGTCGGGTTGGCTGCTGACGGGGATATGAGCTTGGACGATCTGGATGTGGCGGGCGACCCGATGGTGTTGGTGGTCGGGTCTGAGGGCAAGGGTCTGTCCCGGCTGGTCGGGGAGACCTGTGACATCAAGGTGTCGATCCCGATGCATGCTCAGACGGAGTCGTTGAATGCGGGGATGGCTGCAGCCATCGTGTTGCACGAAGTAGCTCGCCGCCGCCGGAGCGAATAGCGGGGACGGTCAAGGGCGGCCGGAGTCGGTAGCCCGCCTCCATCCAGCCTCGCTGCGCTCGGCCTTCCCGCCAGGCCGGCCACGGCGGGCCACCGACCCCGGCCGCCCCTGACCTCCTGGCCGCCCCTGACCTCGTTGATGCGCCTTTCCTCGTGACGCGGGTCGACGGAACGCGACTTCTCCGGGTGGTGGCGGGGGGTTAGGTGAGGATGGGGGGGAGTGATTGGGTGGAGTCGCTGGGGGTGCCGATCCGCTTGCCCAGCACGGCAAGCTCGTCGGGTCGATAGGCCAGGACCTGGGTGACGTATGAGGCTGCCGCGGCGTCGATCCCGATGTCTTGCCCGGACTGCTCCGAGAGGAACCAGAGGTGTTCGAGCACCTCGTGGAAGACCTCGGCGGGCTCCAACTTGCCGCGCAGCTCGCGGGGCACCGACTGGACGACAGGTTCGAAGACTTCCGCAACCCACTTGTGGGCGACGAGCTCCTCGTCCTCCGGGGGGAGCCCAAGATGGGACCGATAGGCATCGAGGTCGTTGAGCAGGCGTCGCGCTTGATTCTCTTGGACATCGAGCCCGGTGAGCCGGAGCAGCCGTCGTGAGTGGTGACCTGCGTCCACGACCTTGGGGCGTACGCGCACGTGTGAGCCGTCGCTCTCGGCGACCACCTGGAACTCTGCGACGTCGAAGCCGAGGTCGTTGAGGCGCCGGACTTTGTCGGTGACCTTGTAGCGCTCGCCAGCGGTGACGACGAGGGCCTCGCCGAGCTCAGCCCACAACCGCCTGTACCGGCGAATGATCGCCTCGGCGGTCTGCTGCGGATCGACGGTCTCGTGCAGCATTCCTCCGGCTTCGAGGTCGAGGAACTCGCCGTAGATGTTCACGAGCGCGACGTCGAGGTCGTGGTCGCGTTGGCCGTCGGAGAGCTGTCCGTGGAGTTCGCCCGTCTCTGCATCGACGAGGTAGGCCGCGAAGGCACCGGCATCGCGGCGGAACAACGTGTTGGACAGCGAGCAGTCCTTCCACAGGAAGCCCGCGAGGTGTAGTCGGACGAGCAGCAGGGAGAGGGCATCGAGCAGGCGAGTTGCCGTGTCTGGGCGCAGGGTTTGGGAGAACAACGCGCGGTACGGCAGCGAGAACTGCAGGTGCTTGGTGATCAGGGCTGGTTCGAGTCCCTCGCCCGTTGGCGACGTACGCCCCGTGACCACACCCACCGCCTCGACGCACGGGACGTCGAGGCGGTCGAGCCGTCTGAGCAAGGAGTACTCGTGTTCGGCCAGGGTGACTCCGACCTCTTTGATCGCATAGACCAGCCCATTGAGCCGGACGAAGCGCACGACGTGTCGTGAGATGCCTCGCGGCAGCGCGACGAGTTGGTCGGCCGGCCATTCCTCCAGGGGAATGTGCCACGGGAGGAAAAGCAGGTCGGGTTCGTCAGGGGAGCCCGTGACTTGGAGCGGCACTCGGGGCCGTCGGATCCGTGAGGGGGGCAGCTAGATGCGCTTACCCGAGACTGTTGAGAAGACGTGCTCGTGACCCGGCTGGATCCCGACATGGATCGTCTCGCCCTTGGCCGGAGGCTTACGGCCGTTCACTCGGACGATCACATCCAGGGCATTGCCCGCCGTCTCGACGAGCTCGCCGTAGACGTAGGCGTCAGCACCGAGCTCCTCGACCACGATGGCCTTGACGGCGAGACCAGTGGAGCCGTCCGTGATCGTGAGGTCTTCGGGACGGAACCCCAAGGTGACGGTCTTGGCGCCTTCGGCCGTAGCCACATCGAGCTTCTCGCGGGGAACCGGGATGACGCGTTGCCCCAGCTGCACGCCGCCGTCAACGATGACTGCTTCGGCGAGGTTCATCTGTGGGGAGCCGATGAAGCCGGCCACGAAGACGTTGGCTGGCGTGTCATACATCGCCCGCGGGGTATCGCACTGCTGGAGCAAGCCGTCCTTGAGCACAGCAACCCGGTCACCCATCGTCATGGCCTCGACCTGGTCGTGGGTGACATACAGCGTGGTGATGTCGAGACGTCGCTGAAGTGCCGCGATCTGGGTGCGTGTTTGGACTCGCAGCTTGGCGTCGAGGTTGGACAACGGCTCGTCCATCAGGAAGACCTGTGGCTCGCGGACGATCGCTCGGCCCATGGCTACCCGCTGTCGCTGACCACCGGACAGGGCCTTGGGCTTCCGCTCGACATAGGCCTCGAGGTCGAGCAACTTGGCTGCTTCGTTGACCCGACGCTTGATTTCGTCTTTGGGAACGCCGGCGATCTTCAGGGCGAATCCCATGTTGTCCCCGACGGTCATGTGCGGGTAGAGCGCGTAGTTCTGGAAGACCATCGCGATGTCGCGATCCTTGGGTGCCAGGTGGGTGACGTCTCGGTCACCGATACGGATCGCGCCCGAGGTGACTTCCTCGAGGCCGGCGAGCATGCGCAGCGAGGTCGACTTGCCGCAGCCTGAGGGGCCGACCAGGACGAGGAACTCTCCGTCAGAGACGTCAAGGTCCAGCTGGTTGACTGCGGGGACGGTGGACCCCGCGTAGAGACGAGATGCCTTCTCGAAGGTGACAGTTGCCATAGTGATCAAACCCCTTCACCGGCAGGAACGTGCCGGACGATCCGTTGTGGAGGGTGCTCACGGGCGCGGGGGCGACCGTGCTGGAGGAGCCTAGAGGAGCAGGGGCCGTGGCCGATAGTCCTTGATCGGTAGCGAGGTGCGCGGCCTCTCTCCGCGCCGACTAGCGTTCCCTCCATGAAGGCACGCCTGGCGGACATCGCGACTCAGGCGGGAGTCTCTGAGGCCACGGTCAGCCGCGTGCTCAACGGGCGTGCCGGGGTCGCCGCGGAGACGCGCCGCACGGTTCTGACCGCGCTGGACGTTCTCGGCTACGAGCGACCCGCCAAGTTGCGGACGCGAAGCGCGGGTCTGGTCGGCTTGATCGTTCCGGAACTGCAGAACCCGATTTTCCCCGCGTTCGCCGGGGTGATCGAGAGTGCGCTTGCTCGCCACGGCTACACCCCCGTTCTGTGCACCCAATCCCCGGGCGGGGCCACGGAGGACGACTACGTCGAGATGTTGCTCGAACGCGGAGTGAGCGGGATCGTGTTCGTCTCGGGCATGCATGCCGACACCCTTGCCTCGCGCGACCGCTACAAGCGTCTCGTGGATCGTCGGCTGCCGGTGGTCTTCATCAACGGCTACGCCGAAGGCCTCGATGCCCCGTTCGTCTCCGATGACGATGTCGCCGCGATGGATCTGGCTGTCACTCACCTGGCCCAGCTCGGCCACACCCGGATCGGACTCGCGGTTGGACCTGACCATTACGTCCCCGTCCTGCGCAAGCGACGTGGCTTCGTGGCCGCGCTCTACTCTGCGCTAGGTCTGCCCCCCGACGAGGCGGCGGCCTGGGTGGCGCACGGATTCTTCTCCGTCGAGGGCGGGCAGGCGGCAGCACTGCGGCTGCTGGACGAGGGCTGCACGGCCATCGTCTGCGGTTCGGACATGATGGCGCTGGGTGCCATCCGAGCTGTTCGCTCGCGGGGTTTCGACGTCCCCACCGACGTGTCGGTCGTCGGCTATGACGACAGCCCGCTGATCCCCTTCACAGACCCGCCGCTTACAACAGTTCGGCAGTCGGTGGATGCGATGGGTCATGCGGCCGTTCGTGCGCTGCTCGATGAGATCAACGGGACGCCTGCTCCTCATGCGGAGTACGTCTTCCGCCCCGAGCTCGTCGTTCGCGGCTCTACTGGGGCGGCCAAGGTATCCCGGCCGGGCGCCTTCAAGCCGCAGCGGCAGCGCGCGCGGCGGGCGCGCTGATCTGGGCGGTCCGCCGAACCGCCGCGCGGGCCTAGGATCCAAGCCGTGCACCGCTTTGATGAAGAGACCGAGCTCCTGGCCCAGGCGATCCTCGACTACGCCCGCCGGAGGTTGACCCTCGACCCCGTGCCCCTGGACGGTCCGCGGCCCTTGGCCCAGCTGGAGGCTTCTGCCGGCCAGACGATTACCGAGGAGGGCCTGGGTGGTCAGGAGGCTCTCGCGCTCTTCGACACCGTCCTGAGCAAGGCCTGTATCTCGGTCGACCACCCGCGCTACCTCTCGTTCATCCCGGCGGCGCCCACCGAGGCAGCAACGCTCTTCGACCTCGTGGTTGGGGCGTCGTCCATCTATGGCGGATCGTGGCTCGAGGGCGCGGGTGCTGTCTATGCCGAGAACCAGGCGTTGCGCTGGATCGCTGATCTGGCCGGATTCCCTGAGCAAGCCGGTGGGGTATTCGTCCAGGGTGGCACGCTGGGCAATCTCTCGGCCCTGGTCGCGGCTCGGCACACGGCAACGGCGCGCCGAGAGGGAGGCCGCCCCGATCGGTGGGTCGTGGCCTGCAGTGCCGAGGCGCACTCCTCGATCGTTCATGCAGCGCGCGTGATGGACATCGATGTGCTCAAGGTCCCTGTCGACGACCGCGGTCGGCTCACCGGGGAGGCCCTTGAGGCTTCGTTGGCCGCTCACGGTGAGGACAACGTCTTTGCAGTCGTCGCCACTGGGGGGACGACCAACTTCGGGATCGTTGACGACCTCGCCGGCGTGGCGGCCGTGACCAAGGCCCGAAACGTGTGGATGCATGTCGACGGCGCGTACGGCGTCGCGGCGCTGGCGGCTCCGAGCGCCCGCCCGTTGTTTGCGGGCATCGAGCACGCCGACTCCGTCATCGTCGATCCGCACAAGTGGCTGTTTGCCCCCTTTGATGCGTGCGCACTGATCTATCGGAACCCCGAACTCGGCAAGGCCGCCCACACCCAAACCGCGGGCTATCTCGACGTCATCACTGAAGGCGACGGTGAGTGGAATCCGTCCGACTACGCCTACCACTTGTCCAGGCGGGCTCGGGGCCTACCGCTGTGGTTCTCACTCGCAACCCACGGCACCAAGGCCTATGCCGATGCTGTGGAAACGACCCTGTCGGTAGCTAGGACGGCGGCGGCGGAGATCCGCAGCCGCCCGTACGTCGAACTGCTTCGCGAGCCAGACCTCTCAGTGGTGGTCTTCCGGCGGATCGGCTGGACGGCGAAGCAGTACTACGAGTGGTCGGACCGGTTGATGGCCGCAAACTTCGCGTTCGTGACCCCGACGTCCCACGAGGGCGAGACCGTGACCCGCTTCGCCATCGTCAACCCGCGGACGACCGTGTCTGACATCACGACGATCCTGGACACGATGGCCTGAGTGCCTCACTGAGCAGTGCGTAGACCTCGGGATGGTCGAGCAGGTCGAGGTGGTGGGCGCGGCCGATGAATCGCGCGCGATCCGCCGGGAACGGTGTCCGGCGGGCGGTGGCTCCCGTCCCGGTGGCGCTCGACGGTGACACCATCACATCGCCCACCAGGCCAGCGAGGAGGCTGCGTCCATCCCGAGGCAAGGTAGCTGCCACGAAGTGGTGGTTGGCCGAGGGCAACAGAGGTACGTCTTCGGTGTGGTCGTCCCTGTCTGAGTCCGGGTCGAACCCCGCCCAGTCAGCTTCCTGAAGGGCGCCATGTCGGAGGTCCTTGACCCCGGCGCTGCGGGTGTCCAGGAGCCGCGCGAATGCTGTTGTTTCGGGGAGTCGCCGAAGGGTCGCGGACACCCAGGCGGCACCTCGTTCCAGTGGTGCGCCGTGGTGTGGTGCTCCCAGATAGAAGACATCGCTGACCAGTGGAATCCACGAAAGGTCGGCTTCCTCGCCCAGCGCCAAGGCGCTGCGCAGCACGAGGCCGCCCATCGAATGGCCGACCAGCACCAATCGGTTGATGGGAACTGGCCACGCCGCAAAGACCTGATCGAGGAGTTGGCCCAGGTCGCGACCGTTGGCGTGGACGGGGCGACCCGTCGTGTAGCGGACGAGCAGGCAGCTCGCACCGGTCTCGTCGGTCAGCTGGGTGGCGAAGGACTCGTCGGACCCCCAGGCCAGCTCGGTCCCGCCGAGCCCGTGCACGAACACGACAACCGTGTTGGATGCCTCCGAGTAGGCAGCCGCCAGGGCATCTGGTGTCGCTTCGATCGGACGGCCCGCGTGCCGCAGGGTCATGGGGGGCGCGAGCGCCGCGGTGCGGCCCACCAGTCGATCGCCCCACGCTGAGCCCAGTGCTCCGAGGGTGAGGGTGCCCCTTCGGGTCTCGTGGAGCGCTGCGGCATGGGGTGCGGCAGTGACAGCGAGCACCGGGGTGGCGACCAGATCTACCAGGCGGGCGGTCTCGCGGATGGTCGCGTGCACGCCGGAGGTCATCCGGTCCAGGCCCGCAACCGGGACGCCATACGTCGGCCCCAAGGCTCCCTGCATGCGCCGTGCGACAGCGTGCTGAACTGATTCGACGGCGCGAGCGACCTCGATGACTGCACCGCTCAACGCCGAAACGACCGCCCCGCGTTCACTCCCGTCCATGCCCCTCCTTTTCCGTGGGGGGCTCGTGGGGGTAGGTGATGCCGGTTTGGCGGCGGGCTTCGTCCATGGTCTCCATGATCCTCACTGATTCGTCCAAGGGCATGACAGGGCTCTCGGTCAAACCGGTGCGCAGGCAACGGGCTACTTCGGCCGCTTGCAGCCGCAAGCCGTGGCCTTCGACATCGAACGTACGTCGTTCGCGTCGACCGTCGGCGTGGGCGACAGTGAAGGACGTTGGTGCGTAGAACGGCCCCTCGATCTCGATCCGGCCCTCGGTCCCATTGATCACGGCAGTGGTGGCCGTGCGGGACGCGAGCGTCGTCGTGAGGATCCCGTGAGCGCCACTGGGGTGCTCGAGCAGGATCGACGTCTGGGCATCGACCCCGGTGAATGCCTTGGTTCCCACGGCCGACACGCGCGAGGGAGCGCCGAGCACCATGGAGCAGAACGAAACGGGGTAGACCCCGAGATCCAAGAGCGCGCCCCCACCGAGCTCAGGTGCGAACAGCCGGTGCGTCGCATCCTCGGCGAACCACTGTCCGTGGTCGGCAACCACGCTGACCACGTCGCCGAGCACGCCCTGCGCGAGCAGGGAGCGCACCTCGATCATGTGGGGGAGGAAGCGCGTCCACATGGCCTCCATGAGAAACGTCCCACGAGCTCTGGCTGCGGCGACGACCTCCCGAGCCTCAGCAGCGTTGAGCATGAACGGCTTTTCTACGAGGACCCCCTTGCCCGCCTCGATCGCCAAGATCGCGGCATCGTGATGCGCCGGATGGGGGGTTGCGACGTAAACGACGTCGACTTCATCATCCGCGACGAGCTCGACGTAGGTCGCGTGTCGGCGCGCGATGCCGTGTGCGACCCCGAAGGATTCGGCGCTGGCCCGGCTGCGCGAACCCACCGCGGTGGCAGCGGCGCCTGGCAGCAAAGCGAGGTCCCGAACGAACGCGGACGCTATGCCGCCGGTGCCGATGATCCCCCAGCGAAGGGTTGTCGGGTCTGTGGTCTGAACGATCATGTGAGGAGTGTCGCGCACTCGGTGGATTGGACCGCTCCGGATGCCGGGGTACCGTCAATGAGCCACATTCGGTGGCCTGGGGGAGGAACAGTTCATGTTGGTGCGTCGCACGGCTCTGGTGATCGGGCTCTTCGTGCTGGCCGGGGCGCTGCCCATGGCCACACCGGCTGCGGCTGCGGCTTCGTGCGCCGTGGTGGGTGCGAACCCGCCCGTCGCGCTGGTCGGATCGCCCAAGGAGAACATCGGGTCGACCGTCGACGCCGGCCTGGTTCACGTCGTCTACGAGACGAGCAGTGGTGAGTGGACACCGTCGGAGCAGGCGATCGACGAGTCCGCGTTCGGCGTGCCCCCTGGCTCCGGGGCCCGATTCGGTGCGTCGAGCCTGATCGGCTACGACAACGCCGACGGCTGTCCCGTCCTCGTCATTGGCGCTCCTGGCTGGAACGCTGGCCGTGGTCGGGTCTATGTCATGAAGCTGACCGACGGCGGTCCCGTGAACACGGTGCTGGAACAAGGAGTCAGCGGGGTCGGCGGTGCCGCTGAGCCGGGCGACGGCTTCGGGTCTGCCCTGGCATGGGACGACTCGTTGGACTTCCGTTCGTGGCTCGCCGTGGGTTCACCCGGTGAGGACATCGGCTCCGGCAGCGCTGCTCTCACGGACGCCGGTTTGGTCCAGATCTTCGCCGTGTCCGGTGCTGGAGCCTGGGGCGCGTCGGATTCCTCAATCACCCAAGACACAGGTGCGGTCCCAGGCTCGGCCGAAAAGGGTGATCGTTTCGGCGCCGCCCTCAGCGTGACAGCCGATGACAGTGCCGGTTTGGTCGTCGGCGCCCCCGGGGAAGCCATCGGTCCGGTGGCCGGCGCGGGTGCCGTCACCATCATTGGCGCAGCCGCCAACCAGTTCCCGCTCGCCGGCCCCCACAGGGCGTTCAATCAGGAGTCCTCGGGGGTTCCAGGATCGGCTGAGGCTGGCGACGGCTTCGGGTCCTCGCTCGCGGCAGGCGATATCGGCTCCTCGGGGATCTTGGTCATGGGGGCACCCGGTGAGGACATTGGTTCTGAGAAGGATGCGGGCAGCGTCACCGTCGCCTATCCCGACGGGTCGTACAACGCTGTTTCTCAGGGGGCGAGCGGCGCCGAAGGGTCAGCTGAGGCCGGCGACCGGTTTGGTGAAGCGGTGCTTTCCATCGCCTACGCGGTGTTCGTCGGCGCCCCGGGGGAGGATCTCGGATCGGTGAAGGATGCCGGACTGGTTCAGACCTTCCTCCGACCCGGAGGGGGGGCGGCTGTCTTCCCCTACAAGATCACTGGAGTGGATGACTTCACGACCAGCGAGAACAACAGCGGGGTCTTGGGCGACCCGGGGACCGCGGATGCCTTTGGTTCCAGCCTCATCTTCGCCACGGGGAACGTCTGGGTGGGAGCCCCCGGTGAGAGCGTCAACGCGCGCGCTGGTGCGGGCGGCTTCTATCGGTTCACATTCGAGACAACCTCTTTCGGCTACCGGGACTTCACCACCCAAGACTCCCTCGGGTGGGACGGGACGGCGGAGTCCGGTGACGGGTTCGGCGCGCCGATCGGTTACGTGGGATCTTTCCTGTCCTGAGCAGGAGGCCTCGCCCTGGCCGACGCCAGGAGCAACACCGTGTGGGATCTAGACTCGCCCTCGTTCTTCGCGTCCAGCGAAGGCTGGCCGACGTGGCGCAACTGGTAGCGCACCCGCCTTGTAAGCGGGTGGTTAGGGGTTCAAGTCCCCTCGTCGGCCCGAGGATCGCCCAAGGTCGGTAAGTGCTTGGTCCAACGCCTCGAGGAACACGTCGGCGTGCTCGCGCTCCCAGATGAGCGGCGGGCGCACCTTGAGAGCGTTTCCCCTGCGTCCGGTACTCCCGACCAACACGCCGAGATCGCGCAACCTGTTCACCACGGCCAGTGTCAGCGACCTGTCTTCGCCTTGCGCATCGTGAATGTCGATCCCGGCGATCAGGCCCTGGCCTCGTACTTCGCCCAGGGCCGAGTGTGTGTCGGCGAGGATTGCGACGCCGCCTCGGAGGTAGTCACCGACATCGCAGGCGCGCGCGGTGAGTCCCTCCTGGTCGATCACGTCGAGGACCGCAAGCCCGGCGGCGGAGGAGACCGGGTTGCCTGCGAAAGTCGAGAAGAACTCGTCTTTAGCGCTGAGGCGGTCGACGATCGCACGCCGCGTCACGACCGCCGCGATCGGGTGTCCGTTGCCCATCGGCTTGCCGAGGGCGACCAGATCGGGGACAACCCCGAAGTCGAGGAAACGCCACAGGGCGTGACCACCGCGCCCGAACCCGGCCTGGACTTCGTCGGCCAGGAACAGCCCGCCGGCGGCGTGGATCGCGTCCACGAGGCCAGCAATAAACCCGGCTGAGGGCGTGAGCACACCAGCGCTGGTGAACATCGGGTCGATGGCCAACAAGGCCGGTCGATGGCCCTGCAGTGCGAGCTCAGCCACGGCGGCGTCGACCCGCTGTCTCGCTTCCCGATGGTCTGGCGCTGAGCCGTCCGGGCGTACGTGTGGTGGCTCGAAGACCGCCACGTGATCAGGCTGGTAGCCGTTCGGCCAGGTGTTGGAGGACAACGGCGACGTCGCAGCTGATACCCCGTGATAGGAGCAGTTCGTCACGATGCCGCCCGTGGCGGCCGTCGATGTCACCGCAAGCCGCCAGGCCAGGTCGGTGGCCTCGCTGCCTGAGTTGACGAACAGGCAGGTGTCGAGTTCCTCGGGCATGGTGGCGACAATGCGTTCGGCGAGCTCAACGATGTTCTGGTGCAGGTAACGCGAGTGGGTATTGAGCACCCTTGCCTGGCCGACAATGGCGCTCACCACGGCCGGGTGTTCGTGCCCGATGACTGCGACGTTGTTGTAGGCGTCGAGGTATCGGCGGCCGTCGGCTGCGATCAACCAGGGTCCGTCGCCGCGAACGATGTGGAGGGGCTCCTGGTAGAAGAGTGGAGCAACGTCACCGCCCAGGACAGTTCTGCGCCGGTCTATGAGACTGGGGTCGGGTCGTTGCCCGGAACGGACTCGCGACGTCCCGCACAGCCCCATAAAGCGCGAAGCGAGGGCCTCAGGGGCGAACTCAGTCAGCTGATCGAGCAGCAGCCAGCTGCCAGCATCGAGTCCGGTCAGATACTCGTGGTTGTCCGGGTTCTCGGGCGCTCGCCAGGCTGAGATGAGCACCGTGGCGGCCAGCCGGGCAAGCACCAGTTCACCGATCAGTTCGGTCTCGGAGGTGTCGAGGGGGATGGTGCGCTGGTAGCCCTGAAGAACGCGCGCACTCGCCTGCCACGAGTCTCCTCCCGTCGCCGCGACGACGCGGAGCAAGGAGGTGATCGTGATGGCAAGGTCGCAGACCCGCGCGGTGTGGTGCATGTCGCCGAAGTCGATGAGGCCGGTGATGGCGCCGTCCTGCACCAAGACATTGCTCATCGTGACGTCGGCGTGCAGCAGGCCCGCCGGCAGCGAGGCCGTGCGCTCGCCGATGCCCACAACCCGCTCGAGCACTCCCGCGACGAGATCACGACGTGAGGGGTCAAGGCGCTCGACGTACGGCTGGAGTTCATGGACGCGCCGCGGATCCCACTCGATCGCCCGCCCTCCGGCAGGGTGAAAGAACCCTCGAAGGGCGGTCGCAAGTCGGGCACTCCAGCGGCCGAGGTCGTCGGCGAAACCCCGCGGCACGTCAAGGCAATCGGCGGCTACCCCGGGGAGAACCGTGACGACCCGCACGACGTGTGACCTCCCGTCCCCTGCCTTGACCGGGACAGTGGCGCTCCCGTCCCTCGTGCGCACCAGCCGTGGGATGGCGAGTGTCGGGTCGACCTGCGCGACGTGATCCATGGCGGCGTTCTCCATGGCCACGACCGAGGGGTTCTCCGCGGAGTGCGACACCTTGAGCACTACCTGGCGACCGGTGTCGGCTGTTGCGAGGAAGTTGCGGTCGCGTTCGCTGCGGAGGTCGGTGAGTTCTGCGCGAAGTCCGTACGTCTCGAGCAGAACCCCTGCCGCCCAGACTGTGCCCACCGAGGGGGCTGGCTCGCTCAGGATCGCCGATGCCGGCCGTTCGTCCATGGGTTCATCCTGGCGGGCCCAACCCGATTATTCCGCAACGGGGCCGGCTTGTGCTTGGGGTGCTGGCGATCCTGTGATTCTGGCGATGGAGCTTGAGCGTCGAAAGCTGAGTGTGAGCAAGCCCACAAGGGTCTGACCTCGGGTGTCATCTGCTCGTGCCCTGGTGTTCACAAGGTGGACCTAGCGTGAGAAAGGTCCGAACGCGACGACGAAGGAGCACGATGAAGCTCGTCACATTTCTGCGACGCAGTGGGACAGTTGACTGCACGATCGCACCCGAGGGAGCCGAGGCCATGCGGCGAGAGTGGGATCAGTTGCGCGATGCCGCTGGATCGGAAGCGGAGCGCTCCGAGATCGACGCGATCTTCTGTCGCGTGATGCCCTGACCATCCTCTGGGCCCTGCTTGTGGCCAGGAACTGTTCGGCTGTGCCATCGTCCTGGGATGGTCGATAACTCAGAACTGACACCTCCTCCCTGGCATGGCGTCCTCGTTGCGACAGCCCTTCCGTTCCGGGGCGCCGGACTGGACGTCGACCTCGACTCATATGGCGATCACGTGCGCTGGCTCATCGAGCATGGCTGCGATGGGGTCACGCCCAACGGATCGCTGGGGGAGTATCAGACCCTCACGGTCGACGAGCGAGCTGCCGTGGTCACCACGGCCGTCGCCGCAGCGTCAGGCGCGACAGTCATGCCGGGCGTCGCGGCGTACGGCTCGCGCGAGGCGTGTCGCTGGACCGAGCAGGCGGCCGAGGCGGGCTGTCAGGCGGTCATGCTGTTGCCTCCCAACGCTTATCGAGCCGGCGAGTCCACGATCCTTGAGCACTTCGCCGAGGTGGCCAAGGTGGGGCTCCCGATCGTGGCCTACAACAACCCCATCGATACCAAGGTCGACCTGACGCCGTCGATCCTGGCTCGCCTGCATGGCGAGGGCTTGATCACGGGGGTGAAGGAGTTCACCGGCGATGTACGACGGGCCTATGAGATTGCCGAGCTGGCTCCCGGCCTGGACATCCTGGTCGGATCCGACGACGTCGTACTTGAGGTGGTCCTCGCTGGCGCTGTTGGCTGGGTTTCGGGCTATCCCAATGCGTTTCCGGAGGCCTGCGTGGCGCTGTGGCAGGCCTGCCTCGCCCACGACCTCGAGACAGCGCTCCCGCTCTACCGCGAACTGCACCCGCTCTTGAGGTGGGACTCCAAGACCGAGTTCGTCCAAGCCATCAAGTTGTCGATGGATTTGGCTGGTCGCACCGGTGGTCCCTGCCGACCTCCCCGCGGCCCCCTCTCCCGCGAGTACGAGCAGGCGGTGCGTGAAGCCACGGAGGCTGCCCTGGTTGCTGGGCTGCGCTGATGCGGTCGGGACGAACGATCCACACCGTCGAGTCGCACACCGAGGGAATGCCGACGCGGGTCGTGGTCGGCGGGGTGGGGCCGCTCCCTGGGGCCACGATGTTCGAGCGTCGTCAGTTGTTTCTTGCCAACAACGATGACCTGCGCACTCTGCTGATGTACGAACCCCGTGGGCACGCGTCGATGAGCGGGGCCATCCTCCAGCCATCCACCCGCCCGGACGCCGACTGGGGAGTTCTCTACATCGAGGTCTCTGGATGCCTGCCGATGTGCGGGCACGGAACGATCGGCGTCGCCACCGTGCTTGTCGAGACCGGCATGGTTGAGGTCACCGAGCCTGTGACCACGATTCGGCTCGACACTCCCGCGGGGCTGGTGATTGCCCACGTGGCAGTTACGGCGGGGCGGGCCGAATCGGTCACGATCACCAATGTCGCGTCCTACGTGCATGAGCGAGAAGCTGAGGTCGATGTCGAGGGCTTCGGCACGGTCACCTACGACATGGCCTACGGCGGCAACTTCTACGCGATCCTCGACCTCGAGCGCTTCGGTCTGCCGTACGACCGGGCCGAGAAGAACCGCATCTTGCACGCGGGTTTGAGCCTGATGGCTGCTATCAATGAGCAGAACCCCCCCGTGCACCCGGAGATCCCGGACATCGCCGTGTGCCACCACGTTCAACTGCTGGCGCCTGGGTCAACGGCGCAGTACTCGCGGCACGCGATGGCCATCCACCCCGGCTGGTTCGACCGATCACCGTGTGGGACCGGCACGAGCGCGCGCGTGGCTCAGCTGTACGCCCGCGGCGAGCTGGCCCTCGGCGCCGACTTCGTCAACGAGTCCTTCATTGGTAGCCGTTTCATCGGCAGGGCTGTTGAGGAGACCACCATCGGTGGGTTCGCCGCAGTCGTCCCGACCATCACCGGCCGGGCCTGGGTGTCTGGCACGGCGCAATGGCAGCTCGACCCCGACGACCCCTTCCCAGCGGGTTTCCTGCTCTGAGCGCCCCTGCGCCAGGAAAAACTGGTGGGCCACGTCACCCCTGTCGCGCTCAACTTCGCGGGGGTTGATGACCGATGATGGACTCATGACTTTGGTGAACGCACGGCTGCTGGCTGCTGTCCCGGTCCTTGGTTTGGCGCTGGCGTTGGCGCCGGCGGTTGCCTACGCAGCGCCCCCTGAAACCTGCAACGGTTCCGTGGATGTGGCTTTGGGCACCCCCAGGGCAGACGTCAATGGCCTGGTCGACTCAGGATCGGCAACGATCGCCTTCGAGGGTGACGCCTTCGGTGTCTCTGGCCGCACCATTGATGAATCGACCTTCGGCGGGACCGTCGCGGCGGGAAACCGCTTCGGCGCATCCGTGGCCTGGGGTTTCGATGCCAGTGGTGGGGGTTGTTCGATCGTCGCGATCGGCGCGCCTGGAGCCGACGAGGGCAAAGGCAAGGTCTACGTCTTCCTGGTCGATGAGGACGGCCCCGCGCTCCCTGCGCAGGTGCTGAGCCAGGACACCGATGCTGTGGGCAGCCCCGCTGAGGTGGGTGACAACTTCGGATCCTCCCTGCACTTCGGTGGCGATCTCTTCGTTAGCTGGCTCGCGATCGGTTCGCCCAACGAAGATATCGGCTCGGCTCTCAACGCGGGCATGGTGCACGTGCTGCCGTACGACACCTCAAACTTCACGGGCACCGGTTCGGTCGCCTACTGGCAGGGCCAAGGGGGCGTCGGCGGAGGTGTCGAGGCGGATGACCACTTCGGTGCCTCCCTCGGTGCTGGCCGCAATGTGTGGTCGCTGTGGGTCGGGGCGCCCGAGGAGGACATCGGGACGACGAAGGATGCGGGTGTGATCGCCGATCTTCCGGGCAGCTTCAACGGCACCACCCTGAAGCTCCCCGGAACCACGGGCACCCAGTCGACGATCACCCAGGACAGCTCGGGTGTTCCTGGAGCTGCGGAGACTGGTGACCACTTCGGGGCTGTGCTCAGTGCCCTGGTCGGCAAGTACGGCACTGACCGCCAGCCCGTCATCGGGGTGCCCGGTGAGAACATCGGGTCGCTCATCGACGCCGGCAACATCTTGGTCGCCTACGGGGACAAGACCTGGGCTTCGTTCCAGCAGGGGACCAAAGGGACTACGGGGTCGGTCGACGGTACGGCCGAGAGGGGTGACAAGTTCGGTGCCTCCTTGTCGACGTATGGGACCTCGCTGCTGATCGGGGCGCCCGGCGAGGATGTCGGGTCGATCGTCGATGCAGGCGCGATGCACCTGATGTGGGCCAGTGGTTCGGTCCCCAAGCTGAACGGCTCGCGCGAGCAGTCCCTGAGTCAGAGTTCCACCAACGTCGCCGGATCCTCAGAGTCCGGAGACCGGTTCGGCGGATCGGTGGCCTTCGGCGTGAACGGTGCCGTGATCGGGGCGCCCGGCGAGGACGTCGGTGCTGTGGTTGACGCCGGAAGCGTCGTCTACTTGCCCTACGTCGCCACCAGCTTGACCAAGGTGACCGGCACGGGCAGCCTCGGCCTGCACGCGGGCAACTTCGGAGGCTCCCCCGAGACCGGAGCCCAGTTCGGTGCGGTCGCCTACTCGATCACGTACTGAATGGCAGATGTTGGCCCGCAAGGTCAAGGATCAGTTGAGAGACGAGTTCTGGTTGGCGTAGCGGTGCGTCGTGATCTGCGTCCAGCAGCCGGTAGTTGAGTTGCTCGCGGTCGAAGCGCTGACGGGAGTATGCCGCCGGGACGCCGTCAGGGGTCCGGGAGCAGAAGACGTACGTCGTGGGAAGGGCCGCTGCGACCCCGTCAGGGTCGACCACGTCGTAGGCCGGCGCCACCGGCGCGGAGACCAATCGGGCGTCGACCCCGGGGTCGCCTGTCGGAGTCGGGTCGATCCAGGCTTCCCGGGGCGGGTCCCCGTACGCCCGCCGGATCTCCAAGGGGAGCACATCGGCAGCGGACTGGCCGGCTAGAGGCACAGGGGAGTCGAGGAGCACGAGGTGGCCGACGGTCAGAGGCGCAGCTGCGGCCGCCGCTAGCGCGACGATTCCGCCTTGGCTATGCCCGACAAGGAGTGTCAGATCCTGGGAGCTTTCGAGCACCGCGAGGAGTTCGTCGGTCCACAGGCTGAGGGACGCGGGAACGTGTTGGTCGCTGGAGAGGGTGGGAGTTTCGATGAGGTGCCCGGCTGCCTCGAGGGAAGGCCGTACCCGGTCCCACGCCCAGCCTCCGCGAAACGCGCCGTGCACCAAGACGAACCGGGCCACCTGTGTCAGGCCCCGAGCAAGGCGGCCAACGCGCCGTCGGCCAGGGCCACTTCGACGATCTCACGGGGATAGTGGTCGTAGGGCGCGAGGTGCTCGTACATCCGCTCCGTGTGTGCGACGTAGCCGTCGCGGCGAGTGCACTCCTCGTAGGCGTCAAGGTCGTCGAAAAACCTCAGGTGGGTGAAGTGCGTGCGATCCTCGGTGCCTCTGACGAGCAACCGACCGCGGTAGCGCGGGTGGTCGCCGAAGAAGGCAGCAAAGCCGCCGGACAACTCGATGTAGGCCTGGGCGTGGTCCTTTGCGTCGCGAGTCCACGCCTGGCTGATGACAACGATCACGCGCGGATGCTCCCAGACTCAGGGGAGGACGTACACCTTGCGCAGGTTTTCGTGAACGACCCAGGTTGTCTGGGCGCCCGCGTCGAGGAAGCCGACGCTGCCGGGGGCCAGCTCAAGGGTCGGCCCGCCCGCCACGACGACGGTCGCACGGCCGCTGAGCACGACGAACACCTCGTCGGCTTCGGTGTCCGTAGACGTGCCTTGGCTGTGTTCCCAGATGCCGACGTTGAGCCTGCTCCCCTCCAGGGCCGCGGCGGCCACCGCCGGGTCACCTGCCACCACTTGAGCTCTTTCCAGGGGGGCAGGGTCAAGGGTCACGAGGTCGGCTCTGATCGCGTGGCAGGTCACCCTTGAGAGGTTAGCGGGACACGGCGGGGCGAATGACACGCGTGTGGTTCGAGTCGTACGATGCTGGGTGCGGCCCGGGAGGGGAAGCCCGGGCCGCACACAAACCGCCTGAGAACCGACATCGACCGACGAGTTCAGTTGACGCCTGCGGGCGCGAAGTGAAGGAGCCCCATGGACGCGGCGTTTGCGCAGACCGGCACTCACCCGGATGCGGCGGCCAGCGGCCTCGATGAGCGTGCGCAGCGGATTCTCGCCTTCGAGCGCCAGTGGTGGAAGTACGCCGGCGCCAAGGAGCAGGCGATCCGTGAGTTGTTCGACATGTCAGCGACGCGCTACTACCAGGTGCTCAACGCCTTGATCGATGAGCCGTCGGCGCTCGCCTACGACCCGATGCTGGTCAAGCGGCTTCGCCGACTGCGGGCGTCGAGGCAGCGCGCTCGGTCCGCGCGCCGCCTCGGCATCGAGGCGTGACGGTAGGCCCTCCCACAGATGCGACGCCTAACGGCGGCGCAGATGTCCCGGCTGCCGAATCGGCCCCGACGGTCGTTGCTCGCCCTGGGAGTCATCGGGCCAAGCGCACACCCTTCTCCGTCGTCCTGCCAGTTCTCATCGTCGCCGTTTCCACGGTCGCCCTCGGCGTCGGGGTGTATGGCTGGCTGACTGTTGACGATTCCTCTGAGGCCTTGCCGGTCGTGCCTGTCTCGTCGACTCCAAGCAACCAGCCGAGTGCGTCTCCGCTCCCGTCCCTGAGTACGCCGCCGACGCCCACTCCGACGCCCTCGACATCGGCGAAGCCGTCCCCCACGTCAACACCGAAGCCCTCGCCCAAACCATCGACGAAGCCATCCCCGGTGGCCCGGGTGACCCCGGTGATCGTGCTCAACCAGACTTCGATCACCGGTTTGGCTGCGACGACCGCCCGCCAGCTCGAGGGCAAAGGTTGGAACGTGACCGGGCTCGGGAACTGGCGAGGTGACGTACCCGAGACCACGGTCTACTACCCGTCGGGTAAAGCGGCCGAGGCGAGGAAGTTGGCCCGGGATCTGGGCGCAGATCGGATTCGTCCCCGACCCTCCAGCCTCCGGGCCGATCGGTTGACCGTCATCCTCAACAGCCGCCCGAGTTGATCGGAGGCGCCACCGGATGACCCCGCTGCCGCCTACGCTTCCCGCGGCCCAGACGGCGGCTGGGAACGAGGGCCTGGCCGCCGTGCTCGCTGACCCCGGTGGCACTCTGCTCGCCTGTGACTACGACGGCACGCTCGCGCCGATCGTCGAGGATCCGGCGGTCGCCTACGCCCAAGCGGGTGCGGTCGAGGCACTCACGGCTTTGGTTGCCGTGCTGGGTTCGGTCGCGGTGATCACCGGGCGACCGGCCGGGGTGGCCGTCGCTCTCGGCGGCCTCGATGCGGTCCCGGGCCTGGTGGTCATCGGGGCGTACGGCGCCCAACGCTGGTCCGCCGGCCGCCTCGACTCCGCCGACGAAGCGCCGCTCACCGCGGACGTACTCGCAGCCATTGCCGAGATCGCCGGACTTCCTGGAGCCCGCGGTGCCCGAGTCGAGCTCAAAGGTGCGGCGGTGGCCGTTCACCTACGCCGGTGTCCTGATCCGCAGGCGGCGCTGAGCGTGGTGCTCGCCCCCCTGGTCGAGGTGGCCCAGCAGTTCGGCCTCACCGTCGAACCGGGCCGGCTGGTCGTTGAGCTCCGCCGCCCCGGTCACGACAAGGGATCAGCCTTACGTGGCCTCGTCGAGGAAGTTGGTGCGCGCTCGATCGTGTTTGTTGGCGATGACCTCGGGGACCTCGCAGCCTTCGTCGAGATCCAAGGCCTGCGTTCTGCCGGTCGCTGCCCCGGCCTGATCGTGGCGAGCAGTTCTGCCGAGGGGCTTGCCGTAGCAGCGGCTGCGGACCTGGTCGTGGACGGTCCGTCCGGCGTGGTCACCTTCCTCGAGGCGCTGGTGGCTGCTCTGGATGCCTGAAGGTGAGACCGGCGTCAGTCCGGACGGCGCGGGAGGTAGCCGCCGTCGACGAGCCCGGCGCGGCATTCGAAGGTGTTGCCCAGTGCTGGGGTGCCTGTCCTGAGGAAGG
>JANPBY010000076.1:0-19914 GCA_031430645.1 Actinomycetes bacterium | reverse complement strand
CGCAGCGCCTCCGATCAGGTGGTTTCGGCGATGACCCAGGTTTCGGATGTGTCCCGGCAGTACGCGGTGGGGTCCAAGCAGTCCGCAGCAGCAGCAGCACAGCTGACCACCCTGTCCGCCGAACTACGAGCCAGCATCGCCGAGTTCAAGGTTTCCTGAGATGGCAGCGAACGGCTGGACCGACGATCCTGAGCTCGTCGCGATCTTTCGCGCGGAGGTCGACGAGAAGCTCGCGTCCCTGAATGACGGGTTGTTGCGCCTGGAGGAGCACCCGGCTCCCAAGCAGCTCATCACCAGCCTGTTCCGGGATGCACACACGGTGAAGGGCTCGGCCCGCGCCTTGGCCCTCGATGGTGTCGTGGGCCTGGCTCATCGGGCCGAGGACCTTCTGGGAGCGCTCAAGGATGGTCGCTTCGCCATCCGGCGCGACCTGGTCGATCTGCTGCTTGCGGTCACGGACGCCATTTCGCACGCGATGCCCGGGGTGGCCGTCCCGATCAGCGATCTCGATGTTCAGGCGCTCATCGAGGCACTCGACCGAGCCTTGTCCGGGGAAGACCCGGTCGAGGTGCCGAAGCCGACGCCAGCACCGACCACAGACACTGACGAAGACGAACCCGGACGCGCCAGGACCGGAGACTCGGTCCGCGTCGCGACGCGTCGGGTGCACGCTCTCCTGGACGTCGTCGGTGAGGCCGAGCTCGAGAACCGGCGCGTGGAGCGGCAGGTGATCGCTGTCTCGCGGCTCGTGGCCGAGCACGTCGGCTGGGCCAAGACGATGCGATCAGCCGCGGTCGGGGGTGGGGGACTCCCCGCTGAGGTCTCCGACGCGATGGCCGGCCTGGTCGCCCTCAGCGACCAGCTGACGTCTGCGACCCGAGAGCTCAGGGGTCGCGTTGAGGACTCCCAGAACAAGCTGTCCCTCGTCCGAGATGGGGCGATGGGACTGGCCATGGTTCCGGTGCGCCGAGTGGTTGCTGCCTTCCCCCAGCTCGTCCGCGAGGTAGCCGCGGTCACTGGCAAGGACGTCGTGCTGGTGCTGGAGGGCGAAGACGTCGAGCTCGACACCCGAGTGCTCGATGGTGTCGCCGACGCGCTCAAGCACCTCGTGACCAATGCCGTAGACCATGGCTGCCAGACTCAGGAACAGCGCCGGGCGGCCGGACGAACCGGGCGCGCGACGGTACGGCTCTCGGCCCGGGCCGCCGGCTCGGCTGTGGTGATCTCGGTTCAGGACGACGGGCCCGGGATCGACCAGGATGCCCTGCGCGCGGCCGCCGTACGCCGCGGTCTTGTGCAAGAAGACTCAACGATCAGCGGGCAGCAACTCTTGTCCTTGCTGTTCGTGCCTGGGTTCACCACCCGGGAGACCGTGACGGAGACCTCCGGTCGAGGGGTCGGGCTCGATGTGGTGACGCGTGCGGCGGAGGCCCTCGGCGGCGCCGTCGACGTGGAGAGCGAGGCCGGCGAGGGGACCACGTTCACGCTCACCCTTCCCGTAACCCTGGGGGTGATGCGGTGCCTCGTGGCCAGGCTGGGCGGCGAGCGCTATGCAGTCCCCGTCACCAATGTCGTCGAGACCCTCAACCTGCGCGACGCACTCACCCAGGCAGTCGCGGGGGCTCCGATGCTCCTGCGGCACGGTCAGACGATCCCGGTCGCCGACCTGGGTAGCGCCCTTGGCGTTGCCGGAGATCGTGACCAGCGCGTGGCGATCGTCGTCCGCTATGGCGGCGGCGGGGAACAACTCGCTTGGGCGGTCGATGCCTTGGAGGGCGAGCTGGAGCTCGTCGTCAAGGACTTGGGGAGTTTTCTCGGCCGTCCACCTGGTGTGAACGGAGCCACGATCGACGGCGACGGGAGCGTCCTGCTCCTGTTGGATGTCCGAGAGCTGGCACTCAAACAGCTGGCGAGTGGTCAGCCGTTCCAGATGCCGACCGCTGGACCGCGCGGCTACGCCGTCGATGGGGTACCCGCTGCGTCGGTCAACCGCCGGCCGCGGGTGCTTATCGTCGAGGACTCGATCGGGGTTCGCGAGCTGCAGCGCGTGATCCTCGAGGGCGCGGGCTATGACGTGGTCACGGCCGTCGATGGCCTCGACGGTGCGGGACGGCTGGGAGGGGATCCGTTCGACCTCGTGCTTTCTGACGTGGAGATGCCAGGAATGGACGGCTTCACGCTCACGCGGACTATCCGGAAGACCCGTGGCTGGGAAGAGGTGCCCGTGGTCATCATGACCTCACGCGGCGACGATGCCGACAAACGTGCTGGTCTCGATGCCGGTGCCAGCGCCTACCTGCTCAAGAGCGACTTCGATCAGGCCGAACTCGTGGATACGGTCCGACGTCTCGTCGGACGATAGGGAAGGACAGTCCATGCCCACCGTCGTGATCGCTGACGACAGCCCGACCATGCGCCGCATCGTCGGTATGGTCCTCGAGCGTGAGGGCTTCACCGTGGTCCAAGCCGAAGATGGCGTGCAGGCCGTGCAGGCCGTGTTCGCGAGTCAGCCCGACTGCGTCATCCTCGACGTCCAGATGCCCAGAGTGTCGGGGTATGTCGCTGCCCGGGTCCTGAAGGATGACTGGCAGACGGCTGACATCCCGGTCATCCTCCTGACCTCCCTCGATGCGGCCAGCGACCGCTACTGGGGCGAGCACGTGGGAGCGGAGGCCTTCATGTCCAAGGACTTCGAGGCTCCGGACCTGGTCACCGCCGTACGCAAGCACATCGTGGCCAGCGATGAGTCACGCGGGGGACGCGAGCGACTGACTCCGGACAGCCTCGAGCTCACCGACGACGACGTCTTCGGCCGGGTCTGTGACCTCCTCGACCGCAAGCTGTTCGAGGCCCAGGTGGCGGCCGAGATGACCAGCATCGCCGGACACGTCCAAGGTTTCGAGGAGACGATCGCGGCGGTCCTCGGAGTTCTCGGCAAAATCGTCGACTACGACCTGGCGTCGGTCCTCATGATCGATGACCGATCGACCTACCTGACGGTGGCGAAGGAGACCTCGCACACGCAGTACTCGGAGTTCTTCGCAGGCCTCGCTGACACGGCGTCCCAGGTGACCGGCGAAGCGATCGGCGTGCACGACCTGCAGGTGCGAGTCGCCGACGCGCGGAACTTCCTCGGTTCGGAGGACGAAGGGGGTATGGCCACCTTCTTGTCCATGCCGTTGCGAGCCCGTGGCCGAGTGGTTGGCGTGCTGGGCCTGTCCAGTGCGGTCAAGAGCGCCTTCGGAGAGACTTCACTGAACACCCTGCGTCTGGTCGAGGCTCCGGCGGCCATGGTCATCGACAACGCGCGCCTGTCGGGGTTCCAGCCGGCCTGAGCGACACCCCGGCCTTGGTTCGCGGAACGGTTTGGGTGCGGTTCGCGTCTACCATGGTGTTGCCGGTTTCCCACGTGGGCTCCCAGCACCCCTGACAAGCCCCGATCCGAGAGCCTTCCTGCGTGAGCACCGACTTGCCGCCGTCCATCCCGGCCGCTGCGAACCATCGCCGCACCCTCGCAGTTGTCGGGGGGCTCGCGCTCGGCACTGCTCTGCTGTACGGCCTGCTCGTCGCGGTTTCTGGAGGCGGACTCGCCCGTGGGACTTCGGTCCTCGGGGTTGATATCGGCGGGCAGTCCGAGCAGGAGGCCGTGACGACGCTTCAGGCCGAGCTTGGAGCACAGGCCGCTGAGCCGCTGACGGTGTCCATCGATGGGGAGACCGTGACCGTCACCCCGGAGACGTTGGGGTTTGCTCTGGATGCCGAAGCCACGGTCGCTGCGGCTTCGAGGGGCAGTCTCAATCCCCTCGCGCTGATTGCTGGACTCTTCGCGAGCGACCAGATCGAGCCGGTCGTCACCGTCGATAACGTGGCGATGGCTGCCTACCTCGAGGAGGTCAGTGGGGCAGTCGACGTCGAGGCGACGGATGGCGACGTCATATTTACGGAGACCTCGGCCGAAGCGGTGCAACCCGCCGATGGACGGGCGCTCGACGACGCAGCGGCTGCTGCTGCTCTCCAGGCGGCCTATCTCCGCAGCACTGAACCCGTGGTCCTGCCGATCATCGAGGCGCTTCCGGCGGTTGACACTGACGCGGTCGTGCAGGCGATGGCGGCTTTCGGCGCACCGGCCATGTCGGGGCCGGTCACGCTGACTGTCGAGGGCACCAAGGCCGGCAAGGACGTGACCGTTGTTCTGAAGCCGCGGTCCTTCGGTCCGGCCCTGAGCATGGAACCCGCGCCCGACGGCTCCCTGGTACCCGTGGTGAACGTGAAGAAGTTGCGCGGCGTCGTGGACGCTCAGCTGGACGACGTGCTCAAGGACCCCAAGGACGCGACCTTCCGGATCTCCGGAGGCAAGCCCATCGTTGTTCCTTCCGTCACCGGCCAAACCGTCGACGCCGACGCGCTATCCGAAGCCATGCTTGACGTGCTGCCCAAGGCGACTGACCGAACCGCAGTCGTCGGGGTCACCAAGGTCCAGCCGGCGCTGACCACGGAAGCGGCGAAAGCCCTCGGAGTCGTCGAGCGACTCTCGACGTTCACCCAACCGTTCCCCTATGCGCCCTACCGGGTCCAAAACATCGGCCGGGCAGCGCGCTACATCAACGGCACCCTGCTCATGCCGGGCGAGACCTTCAGCATGAATGACACCGTCAAGGAACGCACGGTCGAGAACGGCTACACCGTGGGGACGATCATCTCGGGTGGGAAGTTTGCCCTCGAGCTCGGGGGCGGCGTCTCCACGGCGACGACGACCATGTGGCACTCCGCGTTCTATGCCGGCCTCGAACGAATCGAGCAGCGCGGCCACTCCTTCTATATCTCCCGCTACCTTCCGGGGCTCGAGGCCACGGTCGCCTGGGGAAGCCTCGATCTGAAGTTCCGCAACGACAGTCCCCATGCGGTGCTCATCAAGTCCAGCATCACCAACACCTCGGTGACGGTCACGATGTATGGCACCAAGCGCTACAAGATCTCCGCGGACTTCGGACCACGCACCAACATCCGGCCGTTCAAAACGGTCTACGACGACTCAGCCAAGTGCGTGGTCCAGCCAGGTGTCCAGGGGTTCCGTATCGTGGTGACACGCGTTTTCAAGGACCTTGACGGCAAGGTCGTCAAGCGGGAGCCGCTGACCACGAGCTACAACGTGGCCAACGACATCCGATGCGGGAGCGAGCCCAAGCCGAAGCCGAAACCGAGCCCCTCACCGAGCACTTCCGGCTGACCCGAAGGGCGGCTCCTCAGCTGGCCTCGGCGACGAATCGCAGCCGCGTGTAGTCGGCCCACCATCCTTCTGCGGTGCGCAGCCCGGCCTCCTGTGCTCGGGCGTTCACTCGCTCGAGCAACAATTGGCGTGTGGTGGCGTCGAGTCCGTCGAGCACCGTGCGGCCGAACATCTCCGCCCAAGTCGCTGTCGTCGCCTCCGGTGCCAAGGGTGTTGGCCGGTCGAAATGCTGGACCAGGCGCACGGCGAACCCTGCAGCCTCCAACCTGGTTGCCTGCTCAGCCGGCGTGGGAAACACCCAAGGGAGGACCGGGGCGGGGAGGCCCACGTCCCCTGCCGCACCCGTGAGCGCAGCCCACGTCAGAGCGACATTGCCGACCCCACCCTGCTCGGCCACGAAGCGCCCCCCGATTCGTAGCAGCGACCGAACTCCGGCGAGTACTGCCGCTTGGTCGGCCATCCAGTGCAGGGCAGCGTTAGAGATCACGGCATCAAAGGGCTGGCTGAGCGCTCCGCGAGCGGTGAGGCTCTGTGCCTCACCCAGGACGTACGTCGTCCCGGGATGCTCCTCCCGGGCCCGCTCGATCATGGCTGCATCGGAGTCCAGGCCCACCGCCTCGACGCCCAGGTCGGTCAACTCAGCTGTCTGGTGGCCGGTTCCGCAGCCGAGATCGAGGATTCGCTCGCCCTGCTGCGGATCCAGAAGGCCGATCAGTGCTGCGCCGTACTCCGTGACGAAGGAGAACTGACGGTCGTAGGTGCGCGCGTCCCAGGCCATGTTCGAACGGTAGCGCGAGTCCAACAAATGGGACGATAGATCTCGCTGATCGAGATGGTTAGTTGAGCTGAGCGCGAGCCATCCGTGCCTCGCGTCGTACTCCCTCGGCGCGCTCGGGGTCCAAGGAGTCCAGGACTTCGGCGAAGGCCTCAAGCTCGGCCGCACCCTGTCGGTAGTCACCGACCCTGGCGAGCAACCTGCCGTGCTCACCACGAAGGTCTGCGGGATGGCCGGGCAGCAACAACGCCAGCTCGGTGGCCCAGAGCGCGGTGCGTACGCGTTCGGCTGGGGCGGCCCACGCCTTCACATTGGTCAGGATGCGCAGGAGGGTGGGTACCTCGGTCCATCGCAGTGGAGCGGACCCGACCGTCACCGACCGCCCGCCATGGAAGGGGTCGACGACCAGGTGCGACCCGTCAGGGTCGCCGAGTCCGACGACGTAGTGGCCGGGCATGGAGGTCCCGAAGGCTTCGATGTCGGCCCGGCGGGCCACCTCGAGCCACACCACGGACAACAGGATGGGTAGCCCATGTCGGCGTCGCAGCACCTCGGGGAGCAAGGACGATCGAAGGTCGTCGTAGTCCTTGGGGCTGCCGCGAAACTCGCCCAGCACGGCGCGCAGCCGGTCGCTGTCGGTGCCGTGCGTGGGGAGCCGGGCAGCCAGGTCGTCGAGTCCGTTGACCGTGGCGTCTGGGTCCACCGTTGGGTCGGCCTCCACGGAGATCAGGGCGCAGGCGAGCCCCAGATCCGGCTGCTCGCCACGAACAAGTGCCGCGAACCGCTCCCTCGACGATGCCGTCATCGCGGTGCCAGGCGGTAGTGGTAGCCGTGGTGCGGGACGAACCCCATCCGGCCGTAGAGGTTGAGAGCCGGTTGGTTTTCCTCGGCAACCTGCAGGTAGGCATGGCGGGCGCCTCGGCGGCCGGCCCAGCCGACCAGCTCGCGCATCACGTGAGCCCCGAGGCCGCGTCGCCGCGCGGGTTCGGCCACCTCGACGGCGGTCACCCCCGCCCAACCTCGGGAGACTGCGACCCTCGCGATGGCCAACACCTGGCCGTGGCTGTCGCGCACAGACGCGAAGGCCGCCCCAACACCGGCCGTGAGCACAGCCAGGGCCTGCTCCGGAAGTGCGTCACCTCGGTAGTGGTAGGCCTCGAGCCAGGCGGCATCGGGAACGGACTCGACCTGAACCGGCGGCAGGTGGCTGGCGGTCGGCGTGCTCGTGAGCACTCGCTCCACGTCAGCCACCATGACAGCTACCGGATTGCTCAGGGTCCACCCCAACTGCTCGAGCTGTGCGTCAAGCGTTGCGGCCAGAGGTGTAGGCACCTGAAATCGCGGCCGAAGCCCGCGGGCCTGGTAGAAGGCGGCGACGTGCTCGATGGCGTCGTCGTCGGAGACACCGGAGTTGCCGATCGGCAGGGCCGAGTTGGCTCGGCCGGTGAACCCTCCTGCCGCTCGAAGCACCCAATCGCCGAGACGCTCCTGCTCGAGGCCCGGCCAGCCGGTCCAGGCGATCTGTTCCAGCTCGAGATCGGTCCAGCCCTCCGCAGTCCGCGGAGGACGTACGACCCCCGTGTCGATGACCCGCCGGGACGCGGTCACTTCGGCGCGGGCGACGGTGACGAGGGCGTCATGGCGCGTCCGAACAACCAGAGCGGTCTCCGACACGGCTTCGAGGATGCCGAGGACATCGCTGTGCGAGGGGCCATCACTGGGCTCGGTCAGCCGGCGACGTACCGAGACGCGCGTTCCAACGTCGTCGGGACCGAGCGGTTCGTACTGCGACACGTTCCTCCCTCCGGCACCCCGGTTGCGACAGCGGGGCGGGTCGCGGCGATACTAGGCGTCGGTGGTACGGCCAACCCGCGACGAGCGCGGGTCGACCGCATGAGGAGGGACCTGTGACCTACGTCATCGCGCAGCCTTGCGTCGATCTGCTCGACAAGGCGTGCATCGAGGAATGCCCCGTGGACTGCATCTACGAGGGTGAGCGGATGCTCTACATCCATCCCGATGAGTGCGTGGACTGCGGTGCCTGCGAGCCGGTCTGCCCGGTCGAGGCGATCTTCTATGAAGACGACGTCCCGGAGCAGTGGAAGGACTTCTACAAGGCCAACGTGGAGTTCTTCGAGGACCTCGGCTCCCCGGGTGGCGCCGCCAAGCTGGGCAAGATCGAGAAGGACCACCCGCTGGTCGCCGCGCTGCCCCCGCAGGCCCAGGAGCACTGACCCCCGCTGAGCGCGCTGTCGGCTCGGCTGCCCGACTTCCCGTGGGACACGATCGCCGGGGAGGCTGAACTCGCTCGCTCTCACCCCGAGGGCGTCGTGGATCTGTCGGTCGGTACGCCAGTCGACTCGGTGCCGCAGATCGTTCAAGAGGCCTTGCGGGCGGCGGCTGATAGTCCCGGATATCCCACGGCACTGGGTACTTCGCGGCTGCGTGCGGCTGCCGCTGACTGGCTGGGCCGCCGACTCGGGGTGCCTGAGGTCGATCCTGAGACCGAGATCCTCCCGACCATGGGCAGCAAGGAACTCATCGCCTGGTTGCCTACCCTGCTCGGGCTCGGCCCGTCCGACCTCGTCGTCGTGCCCGAACTGGCCTACCCCACCTATGCCGTGGGCGCGCATGTCGTCGGTGCGACGGTCGTGGCCACGGACGCCCTGACGGCGGTGGGACCCGCGCGGGTTTCGATGGTCTGGGTCAACTCACCGGCCAACCCAACGGGTCGGGTGCTGCCGGCCGAGCACCTGGCCAAGGTCGTGGCCTGGGCGCGAGAGCGCGGCGCGGTCGTCGTCTCCGACGAGTGCTACATCGAGCTCGGCTGGGACGCGCGACCGGTTTCGATCCTGCACCCCTCGGTGTGCGGCGGCTCCTTCGAGGGCCTGCTCGCGGTGCATTCGCTGTCCAAGCGCTCGAACCTGGCGGGCTACCGGGCCGGCCTGGTCATCGGTGACCCTGCGCTTGTCGGGGAGATCTTGGCTGTGCGCAAGCACTTGGGCATGCTGATGCCTGGCCCGGTCCAGGCCGCGGCCGCAGCTGCCCTTGATGACGACGCGCACGTCGCGACGCAGCGGGCGGTCTACGCCGAGCGGCGCGTGCGGCTTGGCGAAGCCCTGGAGGGTGCGGGGTTCCGGATCGACCACTCCGAGGCCGGCCTCTATCTGTGGGCCGCCCGTGGCGAACCCTGCCGAGAAACGTTGGCCTGGTTGGCCGGGCTGGGGATCCTCGCCGCCCCCGGTGACTTCTACGGCGCCGCTGGCGCGGAGCACGTACGTCTTGCGCTCACTGCCACCGACGAGCGCATCGCCGCCGCCGCCGAACGCCTCTGCGCCACGGGGTAGCTCGTCCCGGTTCTGGGGCGGGGTAAACCCCATCGCCGCGTCGGCTAGCGAACGCCGAGGGTGTAGCGCACGGTTTGGTCGAACCCGATGCCGGCGCCGTCCCTCGTGGCCTCCAGCAGCTCGACGGCCTGCGTGCGCACGGCGTCGTGCTGGTCCTCGGGGACCAGTTCCCACATCCGGCGTTGGCCTGTCGACCACGACCAGGCGTACCACTGGTCGGCGTCGGTGAAGCGCACCGAAATCGTGAACGAGTGCGTACGGATGTCGCGCAGCCCCGCCCCGGCCATCAGGGCCTCGACGCCGGCGTCGCTGGCAAACGGTCCCGCAGCCCCGGACGTCCGCGCGTCCAGCATCTGCGAGGGGAGGTAGGGGTCGAAGACTCCATCGACGGCACGCCACGCCTTGGAGAAGTCCCCGAACGTCGAGATCCCCAGGCGCCCGTTGGGTTTGAGCAGATCGGCCCAGGCGGCAAGCGCGGCAGCGGGGTCGGTCAGGAAGAAGATCACGAGCGACGAGGCCACCAGGTCGTACGACTCCGGCGGTAGGCCCGGCGCGGCGGCGTCGGCAACGAGCAGCTCGGCCACCAGCCCCTCGGCCGCCAACGCCGCTGCAGACGCCTCGACCATCTGCGGCGACAGGTCGATGCCGGTGACCGACCCGGCTGCGCCGACCGCCCTGGTCAGGGGAAGGAGCAGAGCGCCGCGTCCACAGCCAATGTCCAGAGCTCGCTCCCCGGGTTGCGCGTCGAGGTGGCCGAGGAGGCCATCTGCGATCGGCTGGAAGAACTCCACCCCGACCTGGTCGTACGTCGCAGCCACCCGGTCGAAGAGCGCTGCAACCTGCTGGTGTCGGTCCATGAACGCAATCTAGGGCAACGGGGCTGCACGGAAACTTCACAGGTCCCGCGGGCCTCCCACACCGGTCGCTCCGTAGGGTGACGGCATGGCCCCACGGATCCTGGTTGTCGAGGACGACACGACCATCGCGTCCGCGCTGGCCGAGCGGTTGACAGCCGAAGGTTTCATCGCCGAGGTCGTCGGGGATGGGCTGGCCGCGGTCGAGCGGGCCGAGGACTTTCACCCCGATCTCGTGCTCCTCGACGTCATGCTGCCGGGCCTCGACGGGCTGGAAGTCTGTCGACGGCTGCAGGCCACCAGGTACGTCCCCGTGCTCATGCTGACCGCACGCGACGACGAGACCGACCTGCTTGTCGGCCTGGGAGTCGGAGCGGATGACTACATCACCAAGCCCTTCAGCATGCGCGAGGTGGTCGCCAGGATCCGCGCGGTGCTGAGACGCGCCGAGGGTGCGCCGGTGGGTGATCAGCCGGTTCGTGCCGGTGACCTGGTCGTGGACCCGGAGCGACGGTCCGTTGTCCTGGGGGGGCAACCCGTGGTCCTGACACCGACCGAGTTCGATCTGCTTCTGTGCCTGGCTCGCCGGCCCGGCGTCGTCCTGCGCCGGGCTCAGCTCCTGGCCGAGGTGTGGGGCTACCGCGATTCCGGCGGGGCGCGCACCGTCGACTCGCATGTACGAGCCCTGCGGCGCAAGCTCCGCGGCGACCTGATTCGCACGGTGCACGGGGTCGGCTACACCCTCCACACCGAAGCAACGACATGAGGCCGCTCGAGCGGATCGGCTCGATCAAGGTGAAGCTCGGGATCGTCATCGTATTGGCGGTGGCGGTGACCGCAGCCGTGAGCCAGATCGGGTATCGGTTCGGATGGCCGGTCTGGCTGCGGCCCCTCGTGGCTGTGACGGTGGCGCTCGTCCTCGTGCAGGTCGTGGCCAAGGGCATGACCTCGCCGTTGCGTGAGATGGCCCGCGCCGCTGGAGCCATGGCGCGCGGTGACTATGACCGACGAGTGCAGACGACCTCGCGCGACGAGGTCGGACAGCTGGCCCGTGCCTTCAACGCCATGGCCGCAGATCTCGGCGAGCTCGACAGGCACCGCCGGGACCTTATCGCCAATGCGGCCCACGAGTTGCGCACGCCGCTGGCTGGGCTGCAGGGCACCCTGGAGAACCTCGGCGACGGCGTGGTGGAACCGTCCCCCGAGGTGCTGAGTCGGCTGACAGAGCAGGTGGACCGGATGGGACGTCTCGTGCACGACCTGCTCGAGCTGTCCCGGTTGGACGCCGGCGTGACCCCGATGCGACACGAGTCGGTCGATGTCGGCACCCTCGTCGCAAGCGTCGTCGACGACATCGATCACGAGGTGTCCGTGGACGTGACCATGGAGCGTGGCCTCGTTGTCGCCGGGGACCCGGACCGGCTGCGTCAGGTGGTGTCCAACTTGCTCACCAACGCGATCGTCCATGGGCACGCGGCGCAGGTGAGCGTTGCGGGGCGAAGGGAGTCACAGTCCGTGGTCTTGTGCGTCGCCGACCGCGGCCCGGGACTTGACCCAGATGACCTGTCTCAGGTGTTCGAGCGCTTCTACAGGGGCGCGGGCAGTCGGGCCGCAGGGCGGATCGGCAGTGGTCTCGGGCTCGCGATCACTGCGTCGATCGTCGACCAGCACGGCGGGACGATCCAGGCCGAGGCCAACGTCCCGACTGGGTTCCGCGTCCAAGTGCACTTGCCGACTGCCGCGGCCCGGGCTGAGGGAGGCTCTCGATGACTAGCGGTGTCATCGAACCAGGGTCCGCCCCGATGCCGAGCGGCGACAGTCCGTACGCGCCGTACGCGCCGTACGCAACCCCCCAACCGCCCGTCGCACCCCCCGCCCGGCGGAAACCGCGTCCCCCTGACCCAGGCCCCGGCCCGTCGCTGCGCTTCGTCGTGGGAGGCCTGGTCGCGGGGGTCGCGGCCGCGATCCTTGCCTGGCAGGCACCCCTGATCTCCTTGGGGATGGCGCTCCTTCTCCTCGTGATCGTCGTGAGCGCCGTGGTCGCCTTGGCGCTGCCACGCCGTCGGGCCGCCCTGCCCCTCGCGCTCGCCCTGGCGTTCCTGCCGTGGCTCGCACTGCGGGCGAGCCCATGGGTGGTCACCCTCGACCTGATCGCCGCCCTGATCGGGGTGCTCGGTGCCCTCACCTTCGCGTCCGGCGGGCGCCCCTGGGAGAGCGCCCGCGGGTACTTCCGGCGGGCCTGGCAGGTTGTGGAGTCCGGCGTCCTGGCGTGGCCGGCTGCCAGCCGGCAGGTCATCGTCGTCGCGCGTGGCCGCGGGGCGGGTCGGTCGCTGGTGACCTGGATCCCCGCGCTTGCTGGCTCGGCTCTCCTGGTCGGGCTGGTGACCTTGCTGCTCGCGACGGGTGACCCGCTCTTCGCGTCCTTCGTCAACCTCGGGGGGGTGCTCGGTTCACTACCCGAGCGGCTGCTCATCGCCTGCTTGGGCGCCGCGGCCTTTGCCGTGCTCCATGTGCTCGGACTCAGGGCACGGCCAGCCGCCCCCGCCTCGGCGCGCGCACTCGTGCCGATCAGCGTCGCATCCTTGGTGCTAGTCGGCATCTGCGCGGTGTACGGGTTGTACGTCCTCATCCAGGCGTCAGCGCTGGCGCTGGGCCCAGAATATGTTGAACGACGCACCGGACTCACGAATGCGGAGTACGCGAGGAGCGGGTTCTTCCAGCTCCTCGCGGTCGCCGTCATCACTCTTGTCCTGGTCAGCCTGGCCCGCCCCGTAGCCGCATCGGCCGGCGGCCGTGCTGGAACCGTCGTGCGCCTGCTCGCGCTGGTCGCGGTGCTGTGCACGGAGGTGATGGTCGTGGTGTCGATCGCCCGCCTGGAGTTCTACTCCGAAGTATTCGGGCTGACCATGCTGCGGCTCTACACCTCGGTGTTCGCCGGTTGGCTGGGGCTTGTCCTCGCACTCGCTGCGATCGCGTTGTGGTGGTCACCGAGGGAGTGGCTTGCCCTTTCCATCGTGGTCCTCGCCCTGCTCGGGGTCTTCTCGATGAACCTGGTCAATCCCGAAGCCGTGGTCGCGCGACACAACCTCGCGCGGTGGCAGGCGGCCGGCACCCTCGACCGTGGCTACCTGGTCGGCCTGTCGACTGATGCCGTGCCGACGATCGCTGAGCGGTTGCCCGTGAACGCCTGGGACTCCTGGTGCTGGCAGGTCTCCAAAGCCAGCTCGGGCCTGACCTGGAACTGGTCGCGCCAGCGCGCTAAGCAGGCGATGGCAGGCGCGTGTTCCTAATCGCGGGTCAGGTTCCGCGCAGGACGTCGACGTGCACGTGGTCGAGGTGCCGCTGGATGGCCGCGGTGCCCTGGTCCTCGCTCTGGTTGCTCGGGACGTAGGCGCGCCAGCCGGAACCGGATCGGGCCGCTGACCAGATGCGGTCGTCGTAGATGACGGTGGCGATCGCGAGGCGGTCGGCGTTGGCGACCAGCCAGTGGGCGATGGCCCAGCCGGCTTTGACTTTCTCGGGATTGTCGTAGGGTCGGAAGAAGACGTCGAGGGCGCGACCCGCGTAGTGAGCGGAGCCTTCGATGTGGCCGGTACTCACGCCGCCCGGGGCGAAGCCACCGAGGGACTGCTTGCCGAATGCACCGGTCATCGCCTTGCGGACTTCGGCGCCCCTCGGCGTGAGACCGGCCGGGCCTTCCTCCTGGGCCGCGACGTCAGCCGTACGCACGGAACACGTCAGGGCCGCGGCGGAACTGCCCGACAGCGCGGAAGCCAGGACCCGCGCATCGGCTTCGTGGTCGGCGTAGGCGTTGGGGAAGGCACTGCGCTGGACTGCCTGGGCCGCCTTGGTGATCTCCATCGTGCGGTAGCCGTCGACCTTGACGAGGGCGTCGAAGAACTTCCCGGCGGCGTACTCCGGGTCAGTGACCTGCTCGAAGCTCCCCCAGCCTTGGGACGGGCGCTGCTGGAAGAGGCCGGCACTGTCTTTGTCCCCGAAGTCGAGGTTGCGTAGGTCGGACTCCTGGTAGGCCGTGGCCAGCGCGATCGTGAGGGCACGGGCGGGAAGACCGCGGTTCGTGGCGACCGCCGCGATGGTCGCCGCATGGGTCGCCTGCTCGAGGGAGAGCGACACCGACACCCCGTCCACAGTGGCCGTGCAGCCCTCGCGACCGATCAGCCCAGCGATTCGATCGGAGGCGAGCAGGAGCCCGCCCAGGACTAGCGCGCCGGCGGTCATGACTGCGAGGGCCACCACGGCGCGACCTCGTCGGGTCGGCCGCGCGGGGGTCGACGGGATGGGGCGGGTCTGGAGGTTGGTCATGGCTGGAGGGGATCGCGTCCGGGGTCAGTCGTTGGCGTGCAGCGCGGCGTTGAGGCTGCCCCACGAGCCGGTACGGGCCACAGCTTCCAACGCGCCGGACTGGGAGTTGCGGCGGAACAACAGCCCCGGGACACCGGACAGGCGAGCGGCTTTGACGACGTCGCCGTCGGGCAGGGTGACCTTTGAGCCAGCGGTGACATAGCAGCCGGCCTCGACGACGCAGTCATCCCCGAGGGAGATCCCGATGCCTGCGTTGGCACCGATCAGGCTGCGCTCACCCACCCGGATGACCTCCGTGCCTCCTCCGGAAAGCGTGCCCATGATCGACGAGCCGCCGCCGATGTCGGAGCCGTCGCCGACGACGACGCCCGAGGAGATGCGCCCCTCGACCATCGACGCGCCCAGTGTGCCGGCGTTGAAGTTCACGAACCCCTCGTGCATCACGGTGGTCCCCGAGGCGAGGTAGGCGCCTAGGCGTACGCGGTCGGCGTCGGCGATCCGGACCCCGCTGGGGACGACGTAGTCGACCATGCGGGGGAACTTGTCGATGCCGAAGACGGTGAGCGGTCCGCGGGCGCGGAGCCGGAGCCGTACGTCCTCGAATCCTTCGACGGCGCAGGGGCCCGCGGAGGTCCAGACGACGTTGGAGAGCAACCCGAAGACGCCTTCGAGGTTGGCCTCGTGGGGGCGGATGAGGCGGTGGGAGAGAAGGTGCAGGCGTAGATAGGCGTCGGCGGCGTCTGTCGGTGGGAGCGAGAGGTCAGCGAGAAGGGTGTGGATCAGGACCGTGTTGGTGCTGCGGCTCGGGTCGGAGCCCTCAAGCGCCTCCAGACCCTCGACACCTGCGGTGTCCAGCCCGAGGGCGGGTGCGGGGTACCACGCGTCGAGCAGGCTCCCGGCGGAGCCATACGTGGCCACGCCGAGCCCGGACGCGGCAGAAGTCAGGAAGGTCACCCACCTAAAGTACCCACGTGACCACAAACGACCCCCTCGATCTCGACGCTGACGTCGTGACCCTCACCACAGCGCTGATCAATATCCCCTCGGAGAGCCGCCATGAGGAGGCCATCGCCGACGCGGTTGAGGCCGCCCTGCTCGGTCTCGCACACCTGTCGGTGGTGCGCGACGGCCACACGATCGTGGCGCGCACGTCGTTGGGGCTGGCTGAGCGAGTGGTGCTCGGGGGGCACCTCGACACGGTGCCGGCAGCGGACAACTTGCCGGCGCGGCTGGAGGCTGGGCGGCTGTCGGGGTTGGGTTCCTGCGACATGAAGGGTGGCGTCGCCGTCGCCTTGAGGCTGGCCGCGACGGTGACCGCGCCGGTCCGCGACGTCACGTACTTCTTCTATGAGGCCGAGGAGATCGAGGACCGGTTCAACGGTCTACGCCGCTTGGTCGAGACGCGTCCTGAGCTGCTCGCGGGCGACTTCGCTGTCTTGCTGGAACCCTCCGGGGCCGGCGTTGAGGCGGGTTGCCAGGGGACGTTGCGCGCGGAGGTGCGGGCTGTCGGGCGCCGAGCCCACAGTGCGCGTTCGTGGCTTGGAGTGAATGCGATCCATGCGGCGGGTGAGGTGCTGGACCGATTGCGGGCCTACGTCCCGCGCGAGCCCGAGATCGACGGTCTGCGCTACCACGAGGGACTCAACGCGGTGTACGTCGCCGGCGGCGTGGCCGGCAACGTGATCCCGGATGCGTGCACCGTCACCGTCAACTACCGGTTCGCGCCCGACCGGTCACCGGCCGAGGCCGAGGCTCATGTCCGGGACGTGTTCGAGGGCTTCGAGGTCACGGTGACTGATGTTGCGGCCGGAGCCGTACCCGGGCTGGGGCATCCCGCGGCCCAAGCCTTCATGGCCGCTGTCGGTGGTGAGGTGCGGCCGAAGTTCGGCTGGACCGATGTGGCTCGCTTCTCAGCGCTCGGCGTCCCGGCAGTGAACTACGGCCCCGGCGACCCTTCGCTGGCGCATACCCGTGAGGAATACGTCGAGGTCGCCCAGCTCATCCACTGCGAAGAGCGCCTGCGCGCCTGGCTCACCAGCCCCTGAGTGGGTGCAAGGACCCCTTCCCCCGCAAAGAAGCGGGGAAAGGGGCACTCATCCTTGCTTGGACGCTAGTCCTGCTTGGTGGCGCTGACGTCGAGGGTGATCTTCACCTTGTCGCCCACCAGGATGCCGCCGGCCTCGAGGGCGACGTTCCAGGTGAGACCGAAGTCCTTCCGGTTGATCTGGGTCTCGCCCGAGAATCCGGCGCGGGTGAAGCCGAACGGGTCCGTGACCACGCCGTCGGACTCCACGCTGATCGAGACCGTACGGGTGACGTCCTTGATGGTCAGGTCGCCGACGAGGATGAAGCCCCCGCCGTCTGAGTGCACCTCTGTCGAGGTGAACGAGAGCGTCGGAAAGCTCTCGACGTCGAGGAAGTCCGAGCCGATCACGTGCTGGTCCCGGTCTTTGCTCCCGCTGTCGAAGCTCGCGGCGTCCAGGGAGACCGTCGCCGTGCTGTTGGCGGGGTTGTCCCCGTCGAGTACGAGGGTGCCGTCGAAGAGACCGAACGAGCCTCGCACGGTGGACACCATGGCGTGCTTGACCGCAAAGCCCAGGCGGCTGTGGCTGGGATCGATGGCCCAGGTGCCGGTGAGAGCGGAGACTTCGGTTGTCGTGGTCATCATGATCCTCCAGAGTGGTTGAATGTTCAACTGTTGACGACAGTAGAACACTTCCCCAGATAGTGCAACTTTCAACCATGTGTCGGAACGTCGTACGGCCACAAGGGTGAACCCACGGTTCGCGGAGGTGTGCGGATCCGCCCGCTAGCGTGAACCCCGTGGAATCAACCGCCGAAAACCCCGTCAGCACCCCTCCGGTTCACGAGCGCCAGCGCGGGCCGGTCACTCTGCGCCGCGGCCAGGTGGAGGACAGCACCACGGACCAACGCCTGCTGGACTCCCGCGGACCCACCGACTGGGTGCACACCGACCCGTGGCGGGTCATGCGGATCCAGTCGGAGTTCGTCGAGGGCTTCGGCATGCTCGCCGAGCTCGGACCGGCGGTCAGCGTCTTCGGCTCGGCGCGCACCAAGCGGGACACCGAGGAGTACGCCTCCGCGGAGGAGCTCGGACGTGCCCTGGTTGAAGCCGACTACGCCGTCATCACCGGTGGAGGGCCGGGGATCATGGAGGCAGCGAACAAGGGCGCCTGCGAGGCGGGCGGCTTGTCGGTGGGCCTCGGGATCGAGCTGCCCTTCGAGCAGGGCCTGAACCCCTACGTCGACATCGGGATCAACTTCCGCTACTTCTTTGCCCGCAAGACGATGTTCGTCAAGTACTCCCAAGGTTTTATCGTGCTCCCCGGAGGGTTTGGCACCTTCGATGAGCTCTTCGAGGCGCTCACCTTGGTGCAGACCCGGAAGGTGACCTCGTTCCCCATTGTGCTGATGGGGAGTGCGTATTGGGGTGGCCTCGTCGACTGGCTCCGCGGTCCGGTTCTCGACTCCGGCAAGGTGTCGGCGGCGGACCTCGAGCTGGTGACCGTCACCGACGATGTCGCCGAAGCCGTCGAGATCGTCCGCCGTGGGATCGCTGGCCCGGCAAGGGGGGCCGAGGAGCGGGCGGCGTTGGCCGCCCTCGTCGCCGCCGAAGGCCAAGCCGCTGCGCCGCAGGGCCGACCCGCGTGAGCCGTACGTCTGGCAACCAGGCCCCGCGCGCGGTCTGCGTGTTCTGCGCGTCGTCGACGATCATCGACCCGGCACACATCGACACCGCCGCAGCGGTCGGCACCGCATTGGCCGAGCGCGGCTGGACCCTGGTGTCCGGCGGAGGAACGGTCGGGTCGATGGGCGCAGTCGCGCGCGCGGCGCGGGCGGCCGGTGGCCACACGGTCGGGGTGATCCCGCGTGCCCTGGCGGCGATGGAGGTCGCCGACCACGATTCGGACGAACTCGTCGTCACCGATGACATGCGCGAGCGCAAGGGCATCATGGACGCCCGCTCGGATGCCTTCCTCGGTTTGCCCGGAGGACTCGGCACCCTCGAGGAGTTGCTCGAGGTGTGGGTGTCGCGATCCCTCGGCATGCACGCCAAACCAATCGTGGTCCTCGACCCCGACGACAGCTTTGCCGGTCTGAGGGCGCTGATCGACAGCCTCGTCGACCAGTCCTTCGTACGTCCGGAGGCCCGCGACGCGGTCTCCTGGGTGGCTACGGTCCCCGAGGCCTTGCAGCTGATCGAGGAGGGGTGGGCCTCGACCGAACTGCCCCCTGAGCCGACTCCTGAGGAGATTCTCGAAGCTGAGCCCTAGGTCAGCTGGTCTTAGCTGCCGGTGGGATGCCTACCACGCGCGCCGTGGCGGTTCCGTCCGTGACCGGCCCTGCGAGACGAACGATGACGCCTACCTCCACGCCATCCTTGCCCGCCTTCGCTTTGGCGCTGCGGTACCGGGTGTCCGTGGTGAGCGTCCAGGTGCGCTCGTAGCCATCCTCGCTCTTCACGGTCACCGAGTCGCGGTCGATGGCCGACACCGTTCCGCGTTGGAGTGCCACGGTTAGGGGCGCGCCGTCCTTGCCCTTCACGACGACCTCGCCATGCAGCATCCACTCGCCGCCGCGGTAGCGGAAGCGCTGCCCCGGGCCCTTGCGATCCGCCGAACCGTCAGCGGTACCGATTGCCGGATCGTCGGTGTTGAGGAGCCCCTCGAAAGCCAGGGCTTCAAAGTTCTGGCCGGTGTCTAGGGCCCCAGAGCCCGACGCGGTCGTGGTGGAAGCCCCGAAGGCAGCCCCTGCGCCGACGAGGGCGATGGCGGCGATCGCTGCGACGAGCAGAGTGCGGGTGTGGGACATCAGATTCTCCTGGGCGTGAGGGTTGACCCGAGACTGTTGGGCCAACGTCGTTGATCCATGGTGCGGCACGCAGATCTGGATGCGGTGGGCCGTCAGGTTCGGGTCCTGTAAGCGGTTTGGTAGACGTTGGGCGCCCTCTAGCCCGCGGGGGAGTCAGCGACGGGCTCGGGTCAGGCGAGTCCGCGTCGAGTCGCCGAGGGCGGCCGCGTTCCGCGGATCGAGGCCACCATGTCGAGGGTCTCCCTCGTCTCACGCACGTTGTGTGCCCGGAACACGCGAGCGCCGAGCCACGCAGAGACCGCAGTCGTCGCCAAGGTCCCGGTCAGTCGCTCGTCTACGGGTCGGTCAAGGGTCTCGCCGACGAAGTCCTTGTTGGACAACGACACCAGGACTGGCCAGCCGGTGGCCACCAGTTCAGGTAGGCGTCTGGTCGCTTCCAGGGAATGCCAGGTGTTCTTCCCGAAGTCGTGCCCTGGGTCCACGAGGATCGAGGTGCGGTCAACTCCAAGCGAGGCGGCTCGCTCGGCCTCGGAGATCGTACGGCTCACGATGTCG
>JANPBY010000075.1:0-3463 GCA_031430645.1 Actinomycetes bacterium | reverse complement strand
CGCTGGCCGACCGCACGACGCTGTTGTTGAACGACAGCCCGAATGTCGTCGGCTCCGCAACTGAAGGCGCGACCTACATCGCGACCGCATGGGTCCGTACGGACTCACCGTCGCTGAAGGTCTCCCTACGCTTCCGCGAAGTCGCTGGAGGCACGCTCGTGGCCAAGCAGCAGAACACCGTGACCTTGGCCGACTCCGGTTGGGCCCAGGTCCGCAGCGAGTTCGTCGCTGTCGGTGCTGGGCACCAGCTCGCCGTACAGGTGATCTCCGAAAACACCGCCAAGGGTTCGTCCATCAGCATCGACGACGTCGATGTGCGCGAGGTGCTGAGCGGGGGGCCGAGTGACTCACCCGATGCTGAGCCAGTGGAGAGCGAGTCGCCCAAGCCATCTCCGACCCCTACCCCCACGCCGACCAAGGCTTCACCGTCGCCCACTGCGACGCCGACGCCCTCCACAAGTTCGGCACCTGCCCCTGCTGGCTCGACGCTGTTCGGCGAGACCATGTGGATGAACCCAGGCGAGAGCTGGCCCCAGACGTTTGCCCGACTCGAGGGCGACTACGGGCGGATCGACATGATTCGCGCCTTCTTCACCGGGATGCCGGCGAGCTGGTCGAGCAGCCTTCTATCGGTGGGGCCACGTCCGGTCAACGTGTCCTTCAAGGCCACGCCGCTGGATGTGCTCGCAGGGAAGCATGACGCGGCATTCCGGAGCTGGTTCGCGGCGGCCCCCACCAACCGTCAGGTGTGGTGGACCTACTACCACGAGCCAGAAGACAACATCGAGCGTGGTGAGTTCACAGCGTCGGACTATCGGGCGGCCTGGAAGCGAATCTCTGGGATCGCCGATGACGTGGCCCCGAGCAACCTCAAGGCCACGCTGGTCCTGATGGACTGGTCGGTGAACCCCAAGTCGGGCCGCAATTGGCGTGACTACTACCCGGGTGCTTCCTCCATCGACGTCCTCGGTTGGGACAGCTACAACCCAGGTAGCCCCAAACCGACCGCATACAGGGCTCCAGCAGAGATCCACGGCCTCGCTGTCGCGGTATCCAAGGCAGAAGGCAAAGCGTTCGCCTTCCCCGAATGGGGGAGCCAGTTGGTCTCCGGGGACAACGGCTCCGGGCGGGCGGCCTGGATGAAGGCGTCCGCTCGGTACATGGACTCGGTCGGGGCCGAGTTCGGGGCCTACTTTGACGCACCTGTAAGCAACGAGTATCGACTCTTTGACCAGCCGGGCAAAGACGCGTTGCGCGACATCATGAACGGCGACTACTGAGAGGATCGTGGCTGATCCGCTCTAAGCGAACAGCACAGGGCAGGCACCGACGGGTGCCCGCCCTGTGCCGTTTTGGCCCGGTGTGGCCCCTCCTTGTGGGGGGCTGCCGTTGTCCGGGACACGCCGGTCGGTTTGGTGATTGTCCCGCCGCCGGGTTAACTAGACCTCGTTCGAGAATGACCTCTGGTCAGACGCCGAAACCTGTCACTGGCCTAGAGGATCGACAACTGCACGACCGCGTGACAGGCGCGGGGGACCCAAGATTCGTGGCCACCACTTCCCCGTGGCCTTGGGGCGAAGTCTCTTTTGACCGGGCCAACCTTCTCCGCCCGAGCCCGACAGCTGACCCCGTAGGCGTTGCAAGAAGGAGCAGTCCCTAACCGCGTCCCTGTTGACGGTCGGCCATTTTGTGATGGTCGGTGTGCCAAACCGCGCCCCGACGGCGAGGTAGGCCCGGTTGTCCGTGGGAGCGGATTGCTGAGGCGATCGATGAGCACAGGAGACCTGGATATGCACTCGACCCATCGAAGGTCGACCCGAAGTATTCGCACCCGAAAGGTCGCGGCCGCTTCCTTGGCAGGGGCACTCACCGCAGGCGTGACAGTTGTGGGGATCAACGTCGTCACGGCCGCGTCCACCAACCTGGTTGCTAACTCAGGCTTCTCAACGAGCCTCAACGGCTGGCAGGCCGTCCACGCCACGACCAAGCTGTCACGTCTGAGCGCCGGACACTCGAGCGACGGCGCAGCGCGAATCACCGCACTATCCGGAAACGCTCGGATGGTGCTCAACGACGTTCCGCAGACGTTGTCAGCGACGAAGCCGAAGAGGACTTATCAGGTGTCGGCCTGGGTAAGATCCTCGTCGACCGCGAAGATCACTCTTCGGGCTCGGGAGATTCAAGGGACCAATGCGCTTCCTGCCACAACCGTGACGAAATCGGTCTCTGGCGCTTGGAGCCAGCTCAAGCTCCTCATCACCACGGGGTCGACTACAGCCCAGCTCGCGGTGAACGTGATCCTTCCGGCGGGTGTCCGGGGCCAGACCTTGGACGTTGATTCCGTCTCGGTGACTCTGCTTGCTTTGACAGCGACGCCGCAGGGAACTTCAACAACGGCGACGACCGGCGCGAGCGGAGGCACCCTGTTCGGTGAGACCATGTGGATGAACGCAGGGGAGACCTGGGCTCAGACGTTGAGTCGGCTTGAGGGCCAGTACGGGCGCATCGATTTCACGAGGTCCTTCCTCACTGGCATGCCGACGAACTGGTCTGGTCTGCTTGCTGCCGGACCCCGACCCACCAATGTCTCGTTCAAGGCATCTCCGAAGTCAGTTCTCACGGGCAGATACGACGCTCAGCTTCGCAACTGGTTCGCCTCGGCTCCGACTGACCGCAAGATCTGGTGGACCTACTTCCATGAGCCAGAGGACGACATCAAGCGTGGCGAGATGTCTGCGGATGACTACCGGGCGGCCTGGAGGCGCATCGTCGCCATCGCCGACGCGGAGGCTCCCAGCAATCTCAAGGCGACTCTGGTTCTCATGGACTGGACCGTGAATCCGAAGTCCGGTCGGGACTGGAGGGACTACTACGCAGGAGCCTCGTACATCGACGCCTTCGGTTGGGACAGCTACAACGCCGGCGCTTCCAAGCCAACGAAGTACTATGAGCCCGACTACATCTACGGGCTGGCGGTCAAGGTTTCCAAGGCGGAAGGCAAGCCCTTCGGGTTCTCGGAGTGGGGAAGCAGACTCGTGGATGGCGACAACGGGTCGGGGCGCGCGGTATGGATGAAGGCCTCCGCCAGGTACATGGATTCAGCGGGGGCGGAGTTTGGCGCCTACTTCGATGCACCTGTTGACAATGAGTATCGCCTCTTCGACCAGCCGTCGAAGGACGCCTTGCGGGCGATCATGAACGGGAACTACTAGGCGCCGAATTCGGGGACTTCGTGGGGACGACCGGGAGGTCAGATTCCACGCCCCCGGCGGTGTGCAAGATCTAGGAGCTTGTCAGCAGAAACGAGGCCAGAAGCCACGGCGAGCGTCAGGTAGGCGCGGGGTTCCCGGACGGAAAGCCGCAACGTCGCGCGCACACCACTGAGCGCGACGTTGCGGTGTCCGAGCGCAGCGTGGCAGAAGGCACGGCGCCCCGGCCGGCGCGCCAACCCGATTAGGGAGGT
>JANPBY010000074.1:0-6554 GCA_031430645.1 Actinomycetes bacterium | reverse complement strand
CCCCCCCCTCCCCCAGCCCCCCCACCCCGGGGGGGCGGCGGGGTGGTGGGGCGCCGCTGCTGGGGGGGGCGGGGGGGGGGGGGCCCCCCCCCCCCCCCCCCCCCCCCCCCGCCCCCCCCCCCGCCTCTTCGGGCCCCCCCCCCCCCCCCCCCGCCTCCACACCCACACCCCCCCCCCCCCCCCCCCCCGGGGGGTGGGGGTTCCTCGAGGGTGCTGGTGCCGGAGCCCTCGCGGGATTCCCAGGACCAGGTCTCGTGCAGGCGTAGTCGGCCGTCGGGGAGCTCCTCGATCTGGGACACGCAGTGCCCAGACGATGTGCTCCCGGTCGCGGTGAGTTGGACATAGCGAAAGTCCAACGTCTGACCATCGGGGGTACGGCTGCCGACCAGAAAACCTCGCACGATCGCTCCGCCGCAGTAGTCGGCCCAGATCGCGGTGCGGTCGGGGTCCTCGTGGTAGCTGAACACAGTCTCGGACCCCACTTCACCGGATGCGTTATCGACAGCGACGAAGGTGCGGCCGTCCAGGCTCGTGCGGCCTGAGTTCATAGCGCTGCCACGACCACGTCCAGGGACCAGGTCCGGTCGGGGCGGGATGGTTTCACAATCTCGACGGCGTAGCCCAGCGAAGTCAGCAGGGCGCCGAGCTGTTTCGGCGAAGTCGGTGATGCGCCGGATTCGAGGATGGCCCGGAGGAGTCGTCCCTTGGTTGCCTTGTTGAAGTGGCTGACGATCGTCCGTGAGGTTGGGTCGCCAGGTCGGCTCTCGTGGAGCACGCGCACGGTCGCCGTCCGGGCGGCCACTTCGCCGACCGGCCGCCACGACGAGGCATAGCTGGACGACCTGAGGTCCAGGACGAGGCCCCGTCGGGCTTCAGCGGGGAGGGTCGTGGCAAGCGCATCACGCCACACAGCCGGGAGTGAGCCGAGTCCCGGGAGTCGGGCGTCCATGGACAGTCGGTACGGCGGAATTCGGTCCTGTAGCCGGACGGCTCCGAACAGCGCGCTCGACACGAGGATCGAGGCGCGTGCACGTCGTCGCGCGGGACCTGACAGCGAATCGAGATCCAAGGACTCGTAGAGGACGCCCGTGTAGAGATGCTCGACAGGCAGCGTTGTTGCAGTGAGCAGCTCGGCGTTCTTGTCGACCTCGGAGGAGAGCCCGAGGGGCAGGCCCAGCGCCGTCAGGGCAGCTTCCCGCGGTCCAGCTGCCACTTCAAGGAGTGCGGCCAGGACCCGGGAACGAACCGGGGAGAGGGCTGTGAGGGAGAGCGCGTCAAGGTCGAGGGAGCGCCCACGCCGACTAGCCCGGGCCTTGCCTTCGGATGGTGGCAGGAGCGCAAGCACAATCAGCGGTCGCCGTACGAATCCCCGCGCTCGCCGCTGATTCCTCGGTTGCGGGTCGATTGCGCGTTGTTGCCCCGCCCGTCTGTCATGTTGAGCCAGATGGCCACGCCGGGGATGACGATGACGCCCATGACCAACAGCAAGACACCGGCCCACATCGGCATTTGATCCTCCTTGGGTGGCACCTAGCGTTGGAGCCCCAAACCCTAGCGTCCGGGCCGACCTGATGCTCAGAGCTCCTGGTCCATAGGCTGCGCAGGTGCCTCGTCGCCGTCTCCACCTGGTCGCCGATGGGGCTGCGCTTCGCCCGGCCTTCGATCGGTTGCGCGCCGAGCTGAAGGTGCCGGAGGCGTTCGACCCCGACGTCCTGGCTGAGGCGGCGGCTTCCGCACGCGATCCGCGACCGCCGCTGGGCGGCAGCCGTACCGACCTCACCGACCTCCCCTTCGTCACCCTCGATCCGCCCGGTGCCACCGATCTCGATCAAGCCATGCACCTGTCACGCCATGGCTCGGGATACCTCGTCCGCTACGCGATTGCTGACGTGTCGGCCTTCGTGCGGCCCGGCGGTGCCGTGGACGCAGAGGCCCACCGGCGGGTCGAGACCCTCTACGCTCCCGATCGCCGTACCCCGCTCCATCCGGAAGTTCTGTCCGAACGCGCAGCCTCCTTGCTCCCGGGGGAGGTTCGGCCGGCCTTTGTGTGGTCGATCTGGCTCGACGCCGACGGAGCGGTCGTCGAGTCCGACGTCCGGCGGTCGGTGGTGCAGAGTGTCGCGCAGCTCGACTATCCGAGTGTCCAGCGCGCCTTCGACGCCGCTGCGACCGAAGACGCGTACGTGCTGCTGCACGAGATCGGAGTGCTGCGTCTAGAGCTGGGTCGAGCGCGTGGCGCCATCAGCCTGAATCTGGCTGATCAGGAAGTCATCCCCACTGCTGAGGGGTGGACCCTCGCCTATCGCAGCCCCCTGCCCTGCGAGGAGTGGAACGCGCAGATCTCGCTGCTGACCGGGACTGTGGCAGGGGAGCTGATGCTCGACGGCGGGATCGGGGTCCTGCGAACCATGCCTCCGGCCGACCCGCGCGACCTGGCGCGACTGCGCCGTACAGCTGCCGCGCTGGGCATCGAGTGGCGGGGGGAGGTGGACTACGCCCAACTCATGGCCGCCCTGGACCCTGCGGAACCCCTGGTGGCTGCCTTCCTGCAGGAGGCGGCGGTCCTTTTCCGCGGGGCCGCCTGGGTCGGGTTCGACGGGACGCCGCCGACCGTCACGACGCATGCCGCCGTGGCCGCGCCGTACGCACATGTCACCGCACCGCTGCGGCGGCTCGTCGACCGCTATGGCCTCGAGATCTGCGCGGCCATCTGTGCCGACGAGGGGGTCCCCGACTGGGTGCGCAGCGCGCTGCCGACGCTCGGGGAAGAGATGGCGGATGGCGTACGGCGCGGCAATGCGCTGGACCGCGGCGCAACCGACTTAGTCGAGGCGGCCATCCTCGGGCCACACGTGGGCGAGGAGTTCGAGGCAGTGGTCGTCGACCTCCGCGAGGGCGGGGCCGTTGTCCAGCTCCTCGAGCCCGCAGTCGTCGCGATCTGCGACGATGATGGCGGAGAGCTCGGAGCTCGCGTCCGGGTCAGGCTGGCGGAGGCCTCGATCGAGGCCCGTCGCGTGCGGTTCTCCTGGGCCTGAGCGTGCTCCGCTGACCGGGGTCGTGGCTGTGCCAGACTCCGCCGGATGAGCGACCTGAAGGCCTTCGCTGCAGGCCTTCCCAAGGCGGAGTTGCACGTCCATCACGTGGGTTCGGCGTCCCCAGTTGTGGTCGCAGGCCTCGCCGCCCGCTATCAGGGGGCGACGCCCGTCCCGGCCGACCCCGCGCTGCTCGCCAGCTACTTCCGATTCACCGACTTCGCACACTTCATCGAGGTCTACCTGTCGGTGGTCGACCTGATCCGTGACGAGCAGGACGTCTGGGCGCTGACTTACCAGGTGGCACAGGACCTCGCCGCGCAGAACGTGCGCTACGCCGAGCTCACCGTGTCGCCGTACTCCCACGTCACGCGCGGCATCGCCGCCGAGGCATTCTGCGAGGCCATCGAGGACGCGCGTCGCCGCGCGGAGGCCGAACACGACCTGACCCTGCGCTGGTGCTTCGACGTCCCGGGGGAGTCGGGCCTGCCGGCTGCTGACCTGACCCTCGATGTCGCTCTTCGTCAACGACCTGATGCCCTGGTGAGCTTCGGCCTCGGCGGGCCTGAGATCGGCGTGCCCCGGCCACAGTTCGCCGCACACTTCGCGGCCGCCCGGGCGGCGGGACTGCGTAGCGTCCCCCACGCGGGGGAGTCGACGGGGTCCCAGACGATCTGGGATGCCCTCAACGATCTCGGTGCCGAGCGCATCGGCCACGGCATCAACGCGGTTCACGACCCCTCCTTGATGGCACACCTGGGTGAGCGGGACATCGCCCTCGAGGTGTGTCCCACGTCCAACGTGTGCACGCGCTCGGTACCGTCGCTCGCGGACCACCCGCTCCCTGCGCTGGTTGCTGCGGGCGTCCCGGTCACGATCAACTCCGACGACCCACCGATGTTCGCCACCACGTTGACCGAGGAGTACGTCGTTGCCGCTGAGCTTCTCGGTCTCGATGAGGCGGGGATGGCCGACCTGGCCCGAGCCGGGGTGCGGTACTCCTTCGCCGACCCGGCCCGAAAAGCTCAGGTTCTGGCCGAGATCGATACCTACGAGGCGCACGTCGAAGGCGGCACAAGATGACCGAAGTCTCGGTGGCCCCGGACTCGATCCTCGAGCGCCCTGCTCGGGGGCGCATCGTCGGCGTCGACCTGGCCCGCGGACTCGCGCTCGTCGGTATGGCGGCGACCCACATGCTCGCCGTCCAGGACGAGACCACAGGGCACCTCACGACGGTCGGTTGGCTCGCCGCCGGTCGAGCCTCGTCATTGTTCGCGCTCCTTGCCGGAGTCAGCTTGGCGCTGGTCACCGGAGGGGAGGAACCCCGCCACGGCCCTGACCGGACCAGGTCCAGCCTGGCCATCGCCGTCCGGGCGGTACTTATCGGAGGTGTCGGGCTGTGGTTAGCCGGCACGGGGAGTCCGGTGGCCGTGATCCTCGCCTACTACGCCGTGCTCTTCGTGCTCTCGTTGCCGTTCCTTGGACTGCGGACACCGACTCTGGCGGTATTAGCTGGCTGTTGGGCCGTTCTGAGCCCTGTGATCAGTCACCTGTGGCGGCAGCGCCTCGATGGTGGTCCTAACGATCAGGTGACCTTCGGTTCGATCCTCGACGATCCACTTGCTGCATTTCGGGAGCTGATGGTTCTCGGCTACTACCCCGCGCTCACCTGGATGACCTACCTGCTTGCCGGTCTGGCCATCGGGCGGCTCGACCTGCGCGCCACCGGCACAGCGATCCGACTCCTGGGCCTCGGGGTGTTCCTGGCTGTGACCGCTTGGGGCGCAGCCGCACTCCTGCTGGCAGGGGGTATGGCTGATCGCCTTCTTCCGCCCGAAGCAGTGGCCGACGGCTTCGGTTGGTGGGACCTGGTCAGCACCGAGGGCTTCGGTACGACGCCGACGGAGGCCTGGGGTTGGCTCGTCCTCGCGGCGCCGCATACCGGCACCCCGCTCGATCTCATCGGCACCACCGGATCCGCAATGGCGGTCCTGGGGCTGTGTCTGCTCATCGTCCGGCTGCCGTGGCTTCGGTTGCTGACGCATCCCGTTTCGGCTGCTGGCTCGATGACGCTCACCCTCTACACCGTGCATGTCTTCGCACTCGCTCAGCCTTGGGGCGAGTGGGACAGCCTCGGCTACTACCTCACCCACGTCTTCGTCGCGCTCACGTTCGCCACGCTCTGGCTCCTGGCGCTGCCGAAGGGGCCTATGGAGTGGCTTGTCCACCAGATCTCCTCGGCGGTCGCCCGGTTGTTCGTGCCGGTGCGCCCGGAGTTGCCGTCACGAGCTGAGGGCGGCTGACACCACGTCCTGGGCCTCGGCCTGCACCTGAGCCAGGTGCAGGGGACCGCGGAAGCTCTCGGCATAGATCTTGTAGACGTCTTCGGTGCCGCTGGGGCGTGCTGCGAACCAGGAGTTCTCGGTCGTCACCTTCAGTCCGCCGATCGCGGCGCTGTTTCCGGGTGCCTTGGTCAGACGGGCGACGATCGGTTCCCCGGCCAGCTCAGTCGCAGTGACCTGCTCAGGGGAGAGCCTCCCGAGGATCGCCTTCTGCTCGCGAGTCGCAGCCACGTCCGTTCGGGCGTACGCCGGCTCTCCGAAGCGCGCCGTCAAGTCGCGGTAGTGCTCGCTCGGTGTGCGTCCCGTGACTGCGGTGATCTCGGAAGCGAGCAGGGCCAACAGGATCCCGTCCTTGTCCGTGGTCCAGACCGAGCCGTCGCGGCGCAGGAAGGACGCCCCAGCGCTCTCCTCGCCACCGAATCCAATGGAGGCATTGAGGAGGCCGGGCACGAACCATTTGAACCCGACCGGCACCTCGAGCAGGGTGCGACCGAGGTCGCTCGCGACCCGGTCGATCATCGAGGAGCTGACCAGGGTCTTGCCGATTGCTGTGGCTGCGTGCCACCCGTCCCGATGGGCGAACAGGTAGCTGATCGCGACTGCGAGGTAGTGGTTGGGATTCATCAGGCCACCGTCGGCGGTGACGATGCCGTGCCGGTCGGAGTCGGCATCGTTGCCCGTCGCGATGATGTACTCGTCCTTGCGGGCGATTAGTGACGCCATCGCGGACGGGGACGAGCAGTCCATCCGGATCTTGCCGTCCCAGTCCAGGGTCATGAACCGGAAGGTGCCGTCCACCAACGGGTTCACCACAGTGAGGTCGAGCCCGTAACGCTCACCGATCTCGCCCCAGTACTCGACAGACGCACCGCCGAGAGGGTCGGCGCCGATATGAAGCCCGGAGGCCCGGATGGCATCCAGATCGAGGACGAATGGCAGGTCGGAGACGTACCTGTCGAGGAAGTCGTAGGTGCCGGTGGTGTCGGCGGCGCGGGCCTTGGCGAGGGTGGTGCGCTGGATACCGTCGAGGTTCGCCTCGTGCAGCTGGTTGGCCCGGTCGGCGATCCAGCTCGTGGCTTCGGTGTCGGCGGGGCCTCCGTGCGGCGGGTTGTACTTGAAGCCGCCATCGCGAGGGGGATTGTGTGACGGGGTCACGACGATGCCGTCGGCGAGTGCGCGG
>JANPBY010000073.1:0-2392 GCA_031430645.1 Actinomycetes bacterium | reverse complement strand
TCACCATGATCGACATGCAGGTTCACGTCGTCCACGGCGACCATGCCGCCCGGGAACACCTTGGTCAACCCGACGAGGTCGAGTCCGGATCCTTGGGAGTGAGAGGGGGCGGCATCTGCCGCCCCCTTTGACTGCGATGTTGCTGATGCCGACATCGGTTATGCAGAGAGGAAGTCGTTCGCTCGCTTGGTGAGATAGACGCTTTCCCTCGGGTACGAGTTCCAGGAGGCGTACTTGCAGATGCGGTTCTGGAATGAGCCGCCCTCCCTGCGCTCGCCCTTCTTGATATCGCCGACCTTGCCCGTGATTCCCGGCAAGTCTCTCGCGGCTGCCTTGCCGTTCCACCAGTAGTCGTACTCGGCGGCCGAAAAGCCGGCCTTCTTTCCGGCGGCGGAGTTGATCCAGGGGAGCAACTTCTGGCCGTTGGCGATGTAGTAGCCCTGGCGCATGATCACGGCACCCAGATAGCCGTTGTAGTTCCAGTTGATATAGTCGTAACAGGCCTGCAGCTTGGCGGGGTCTGTGACTTTCGACGAGATGCCCTCGGTGCTACACCAGCCCCGGAAGCCCTCGGGCGGTGCGGCATAGAGGATGTTGACGCCGGCGGCCTTGACGAGTGCTACGGCCGGCGACCACATCGACTGGAGCACGACTTCCTTCGAGACCATGAAGTTCACCGAGTCCGTGAATGCCGACCAGAACGCGCGGAACTGCCCGGCCTTCTTGTACGTGGTCAGGATCTTGAACAGCTTGTCGATCTCGGCCTTGGTCGGGTTCCCGAAGTCCGAGAACTTCATCAAGCCGAGCGCCGACACCGCGAACGCAGCGTCCTGGGCCATGATGCCAGGATCGCGGAGGAGCGACACGCGCCCCTTCCAGTTCTTGTTCAACAGCTCCGCCCAGGACACCTTGTTCGGAGCTTTCTTGATCACATCCGCGTTGTAGCCCATCGAGTCTGCGTTGAAGTGGGCCGCGGGGCCGACGATCCAGCGGGGCTCCGGCTTGCCGCCGATGGGCTTGCCGTTCTCGCCGATCCACCGAACAATCTGCTTGTTGTTCTTCGGGCCACCAGAGAAGGCGGGCAGACCCGTCGAGCCGTCGGGATCGACGTACGTCGACCGAAACGGTGCGTTACCCGCACCGAAGGTGCACCTTGCCGATGCCGGGTTGAGCTTGCCCCGTGAGAAGAGCTTGTACTGAGATCTCCAGCTCGGAATCCTTCTCGTATCGACCGGCTGCAGACTGCCAGACGGCCAGACGAGAAGCGACTGGTAGTTGTAGCCACCGAAGACGTCGAACGTGTCCGGGGACGTGATTGCGATCTGAGGCTGCTTTCCGGAGTCCGCGAGGATCGGCTTCACGGTGAAGCCCAGATCCTTGGAAGCCTGCTTCGCGATATCCGGGATGGGGAACTCGACGCCGAGGCTGAGCACCCGCAGTGTCCCTGTGAACTTGCCGGCCGCGTTCACTTCGCTTGATGCGCCTCTGGCAGCGCCTGCCGAGCCTGCAAATGCACCCATGCCGCCCACCGCCGCGGCGGCAGCGCCTCCGCGAAGAAGCAGTTCGCGGCGGCTCAGGCCCCCGCGCTCGTCCCCGCGGCGCGACTCAGAGAGATCGCTGTGGCCGAGATCCTCGCCAGCGGCCAGCTCCCGGAAGTACTCGCTCGTATCGTGTTCCCAGTCACTACTCATCTTTTCCTGCTCCCTTCCCTCGTCGCCTCTCGAGGAACTCGACGGTTCTCTCGGCCTGCTCCCGCTAGCCTCGGACCGGACGCTCGATCGCATGGACTGTTGTTTGCAACGACCCTGGAATGCAGTCTGTATACAGCGGCCGACGATCTACGTCAAGGTCCGCTGCATCCCGACGCGCAACACCCGAGATCCGGCCCGTTCAGCAGGGCGGATGTGGAACACCGATTTGCTCCCCGAGCCGCGCCGTCTCCGGGCCGGAAAGGGTGAAATCGGTGTAGGCGACGCCCACTGCGAGATAGTCCTGCCGGCGGGCAGCGCGAAGTGCCTTCTCGAGCATCGCGATTCGACGTTCCTGGAGCACGAACCATCGCGCGAGCTTGGTGCGCAACTCGCGCGGCGCTTCGAGCGCTTTGACGCCGCGTTCCTGCGCCTTGACGAAAGGTAGCGCAAGGCGGATCGCGGCGACGACATCTCCCGCTCCGGAAGCATCTGGAGGCCGGATCCTGTCGAGCTTCGGCCCGTAGATGCTGCAGACGCTCGCGACTCGTTCGAAGTACTCGGCCCTGGTCGGCCCGGCTTCTGAATTCGGGCCGAAGACGAGGTAGACCGCACTAGCGGCGGCGGCCGCCAGCACTGCGACGGCAGCGCCATTCAGCGCGGCACGACGTCTCACCACTCGGAGCAACCATTCTTCCGTCGGA
>JANPBY010000072.1:0-4983 GCA_031430645.1 Actinomycetes bacterium | reverse complement strand
AACCTCAATGCCCCTAACCTCAATGCCCCTAACCTCAATGCCCCTAACCTCAATGCCCCTAACCTCAATGCCCCTAACCTCAATGCCCCCAACCGCAGAATCGAAGGAGAAATCCCGTGAAGCAGCGCGTTGTCCTCGCCTACTCAGGAGGCCTGGACACCTCAGTCGGTATCGGCTGGATCGCCGAGGCGACGGGTGCAGAGGTCATCGCCGTTGCTGCCGACGTAGGCCAGGGCGGTGAGGACATCGAGGTGATTCGCCAACGCGCCTTGGACTGCGGCGCTGTGGAAGCCGAGGTTGCCGATGCGCGGGATGAGTTCGCCGACGAGTACTGCCTCCCGGCACTGAAGGCGAACGCGCTCTACATGGACCGCTACCCGCTGGTTTCGGCGCTCTCCCGCCCCGTGATCGTCAAGCACCTCGTCGCCGCCGCACGGAAGCACGGGGCGTCTGTGGTCGCCCATGGATGCACCGGCAAGGGCAACGACCAGGTGCGTTTCGAGGTCGGGATCGGCGCGCTCGCCCCGGACCTGTCCTGCCTGGCGCCCGTCCGCGATCTGGCGCTGACCCGGGACAAGGCCATCGACTATGCCGAGCTTCACCAACTTCCGATCGAGACGACGAAGAAGAACCCGTTTTCCATCGACCAAAACGTCTGGGGCCGAGCCGTCGAGACCGGCTTCCTCGAAGACATCTGGAACGCCCCCACCGAGGAGGTCTACGCCTACACAGCTGACCCGGTGGTCCCACGCGAGGCGGACGAGGTCGTCATCACCTTCGACCGCGGGGTCCCGGTGGCCCTCGACGGCCGGAAGGTCTCGATGCTTGACGCCATCGTCGAGCTCAACGCCCGCGCCGGTGCGCAAGGGGTCGGTCGGCTCGACCTGGTCGAGGACCGGCTCGTCGGCATCAAGAGCCGAGAGGTCTATGAGGCACCCGGGGCCATCGCCCTCATTGCCGCCCACGCAGAGCTGGAGAACGTCACCGTCGAGCGCGACCTCGCGCGGTTCAAGCGGCAGTCGGAGCAGCGGTGGGGCGAGCTGGTCTATGACGGATTGTGGTTCAGCCCTCTCAAGCGAGCCCTCGACCACTTCTTCGACGAGGTGAACGAGTCGGTGTCCGGAGACGTTCGGATGACCCTGCACGGCGGTCGAGCCACGGTCACTGGACGCCGAAGTGACCAGTCGCTCTATGACTTCAACCTCGCTACTTACGACGAGGGCGACAGCTTCGACCAGTCTCTCGCCAAGGGTTTCGTAGAGCTGTGGGGACTCCCGTCGAAAATTGCCGCGAAGCGCGACCTCGGCCAGGTCACTGGTGGCTGAGGAGCCGACCCGGCTCTGGGGCGGACGCTTCGCCACCGGGCCGGCGGAGGCTCTCGCCGCGCTCTCGGTGTCAGTGCAGTTCGACTGGCGCCTGGCGCGGTACGACCTGATGTCCTCGAAGGCTCACGCCCGGGTCCTGCACCGGGCCGGGTTGCTCGATGAGTCCGAGCTGGCAGCCATGCTCGACGCTCTTGACGCGTTGGCTCACTCGGTCATGGACGGCTCGTTTGTGCCCACGCCTGCAGACGAGGATGTGCACACGGCTCTGGAACGCGGGCTGGTCGAACGGCTCGGGCCCCTGGGCGGCAAGCTCCGCGCAGGCCGCAGCCGCAATGACCAGGTCGCCACCGACCTCCGCCTCTACCTCCGTGATCATGCGCAGATGGTGGTCGAAGCCGTACGCGCGCTGCAGCGCGCCTTGCTCGACCAGGCCGATGAACACGTCGACGCCGCGGCACCGGGGTTCACGCACCTACAGCATGCGCAGCCGGTCTCCTTCGGACACGAACTCGCGAAGCACGTCCATGCCCTCGGTCGAGACGTCGACCGGCTGGTGGATTGGGACCGGCGAACGGCGTTCTCGCCCCTGGGCGCAGGTGCGTTGGCTGGTTCGTCGCTGCCGCTCGACCCCGATGCGACAGCGTTGGAGCTGGGCTTTGCCGGGGCGATCCCCAACTCCATCGACGCAGTCAGTGACCGGGACTTCGCTGCGGAGTTCCTGTTCTGTGCCTCGATGATCGCCGTGCACATCTCGAGGCTCGGCGAGGAGATCTGCCTGTGGACGTCACGGGAGTTTGGCTGGGCTGTGCTCGACGACGCGTTCGCAACCGGATCGTCGATCATGCCGCAGAAGAAGAACCCGGACGTCGCTGAGCTGGCCCGGGGCAAGGCCGGCCGGATCATCGGCAACCTGACCGGGCTGCTCGTCACTCTCAAGGGCCTGCCGTTCGCCTACAACCGTGATCTTCAGGAAGACAAGGAGCCCGTCTTCGACACGGTGGACACGCTGTTGCTCGTACTTCCGGCACTGACCGGGTGCGTCGCGACGTTGCGGTTCCGCACCGAAGTGATGGCGGCCGCTGCACCGGAGGGCTATGCACTGGCCACCGACGCGGCCGAGTGGCTGGTGCGACAGGGGGTTCCGTTCCGAGACGCCCACGAGATCGCAGGCGGCTTCGTCCAGGCGGCCGAGGCGCGAGGCGTCGGCCTCGAGGAGCTCTCTGACGCCGAACTGGCGGACGTCTCACCCCTGCTGACGCCCGAGGTTCGGGGTGTCCTCACCGTGGAAGGTGCGCTCGCCGCCCGGTCGGCCTTCGGTGGCACTGCGCCGGCCCGGGTGCGCGAGCAGCTGGCTGCCCTGCGCGCATCCCTTGCCGAGTCCTGACGTCGCAAGACCCGTGGGAAGTGGACGGTGACCCATCCGTGAGCCTCTACCGGCGCGGCACCTGCAGTAGGGGAGGATCACCCACGTGACGTCTGACGCCCCGGCCCAGGTCCAAGTTGACCTCTTCGATGAGCTCGTGTGGCGGGGCCTGATCGCGCTGTCCACCGACGAGGCGGACCTGCGAGCGGCTTTCGATGCCGGGCCGGTGACGTTCTACGTCGGGTTCGACCCCACCGCACCGAGCCTGCACCACGGCCATCTCGTTCAGGTGATCACGGCGCGCCGGCTTCAACAAGCCGGACACCGACCGCTCGCCCTCGTGGGCGGGTCAACCGGCCTGATCGGCGACCCGCGGCCGAGTGCGGAGCGCGTGCTCAACTCGCCTGAGGTGGTCGCCGGGTGGGTGGAAGGCCTCAAGGCACAGATCGAACCGTTCCTCGACTTCGCTGGCGCGAACGCGGCCGTCATGGTCAACAACCTCGACTGGACGGCGCCGATGTCGGCCATCGACTTCCTGCGTGACATCGGCAAGCACTTCCGCGTCAACAAGATGCTGACCAAGGACGCTGTCGCAGCGCGGCTCAGCTCAGACCAGGGCATCTCCTATACCGAGTTCAGCTATCAGCTCCTGCAGGGCCTCGACTTCCTCGAACTGCACCGCCAGTACGGCTGCACGCTGCAGTTCGGCGGAAGCGACCAGTGGGGCAACCTCACGGCAGGGCTCGATCTCATCCACCGCGTCGAGGCTGCACCGGTGCACGCCTTCGCGACCCCGTTGCTCACCAAGGCTGACGGGACGAAGTTCGGGAAGTCCGAGGGCGGGGCCTTGTGGCTCGACCCCACGATGACGTCGCCCTACGCTTTCTTCCAGTTTTGGCTCAACACCGATGACCGGGACGTGACGACGTACCTCAAGGTGCTCTCGAGCAGGTCTCGCTCGGAGATCGAGGTGCTCGAGGCCGCCACACGTGAACGTCCCGCCGCCCGGGAGGCGCAGCGCGCGCTCGCAGAGGAGTTGACCTCGCTCGTACACGGAGCGGCAGCCTGCGAGCAAGCACAGGCTGCCGCTCGGGCGCTCTTCGGTCAGGGTCAGCTTGCCGACCTGGAGGCGGCCATGCTGGAGGCCGCACTGCGCGAGGCGCCGTACGTCTCTGTCCCTGCCGGCGCGACACCTTCCGTGCTGGACCTGCTCACCGAGTCCGGGTTGGTCCAGTCCAAGTCGGCTGCGCGGCGGGCCATCGATGAGGGCGGCGCCTATCTCAACAACGCACGCGTGGTGGACGTCGGCGCCTTGGTTGCCGAGGCGGATTGGCTGCACGGCCGGTATGTCGTGTTGCGCCGAGGCAAGCGCACCGTCGGCGGGGCCATCCGGGACTGATGCTGGGCACGCTCATCCAGGCCTCTCACCAGCAGAAACACAACGGTGGAGGACCGGATTTGCATCCGTCCCGCAGGCTCACGTACTCTTCCACCTGCCCGCGAGGGAGTCGGAGGCCGGAAGGCAGCTGATCCCGCGAGCCACCCAATCAAGACCACGTCCTCCACCGGTTCACTCCGGGGGAGGATCTCAGTCGCGCGGGGTGAGGAGTCCCTTACGGACCGGATTTGACCGGTCACGAACGGCTCCGCTAGGTTAGAGCAGTTGCCCCGAGTACCGGCCGAGAGGTCCTGGTCTCGGTGCGCGCCCGCTCCTTGAGAACTCAACAGCGTGCCGAAAGTCAATGCCAAACAACCCTGTCCCCGCAGGCTGGCGGCGAAGCATTCGCTTCGTGCGCGTCGTCGGGACAGAATTCCTTTTGGTTTGACAGACGAATACGATCAGCTCGTCTGCTCAGGCCAGTATCACTTTTCCGTGTCTTGCTCCGGTTCGCCGGGGCACCCAAAGACATTTACGGAGAGTTTGATCCTGGCTCAGGACGAACGCTGGCGGCGTGCTTAACACATGCAAGTCGAACGGTGAAGGGGAGCTTGCTCCCCGGATCAGTGGCGAACGGGTGAGTAACACGTGGGCAACCTGCCCCTGACTCTGGGATAACTCCGGGAAACCGGTGCTAATACCGGATATGACGCGATATGGCATCTCATCGCGTGGAAAGTTTTTCGGTCAGGGATGGGCCCGCGGCCTATCAGCTTGTTGGTGAGGTAACGGCCCACCAAGGCGACGACGGGTAGCCGGCCTGAGAGGGCGACCGGCCACACTGGGACTGAGACACGGCCCAGACTCCTACGGGAGGCAGCAGTGGGGAATATTGCGCAATGGGCGAAAGCCTGACG
>JANPBY010000071.1:0-17256 GCA_031430645.1 Actinomycetes bacterium | reverse complement strand
GCGGCGGACGCGGGGAGAGCGAGGGCAAACGAGGCCAGGAGGGCGACCATGGAGACGGCTGCTGCTCCGCCTCGTCGAGTGCGTGTACGCATGTCGGTGATTCCCTTCGATTCGGACCCGGCGTGCTGCCAGGGTTCCCGTACCTTCGGTCACCGACATTCGAGCCGACTCATCGGTTGAGTCAGGATCTGGTAAGCGCCAGCCGCCCGCGACCCCAACTCGCCTGGTCGGCCGCTCAGGTTGACCGCCCGTCCGGTCGACAGCCGTAGGGTGGATCACATGCGGGACCGGATGGCGAGCTTCGCGCTGATCGGGGCTTTTGTCTTCTACCTGGGCGCGCCGCCGTCGGCCCCGACCGTTCAAGGCGCCGGGTGCGCGTCGACGCTGCCGTACTCCCTCACTCATCTCGGCGATGCCTTACAGGTGGTCGTCGTGATGACCGACTCCTGGAGTGACACGACCGGGACCCTGCGCGCCTACGAGCTGCGGGCAGGCAACGACTGGTGTCGCGTGATCGCGCCTGTCAAGGCGCGCGTGGGGTACGCCGGCTTCGCCTGGGCGAAGAACCGCAAGCAGAGCACTGGCGAAACACCCGCCGGCACGTTTGCCCTGCCGTGGGCGTTCGGGAACTCTCCGGACCCGGGCACCGACCTCACTTATCGAAGCGTGGACAACAACGACTGGTGGGCCTACGACCCGAGGTCGCCCTCGACCTACAACCGGTGGCTGGAGCACGGGCTCGGAGGTGTGCGCTCGAGCTGGGCCGAGCACTTGGCCTCCTACGGCGCGCAGTACACCCACGCTGTCGTCGTGGACTACAACCTGCCCAGCGCAACGAAGAACCCGGACACGACCAAAGGCGGGGGGATCTTTCTCCACGTCAACGGCGCGGGCGCCACTGCCGGGTGTGTGTCGGTGACCAAGACCGACCTGGTGCGGATCCTTCGTTGGCTCGACCCGGACAAGCACCCAGTCATCGTCATGGCGCCGGCCAGCTCGATCACGCGCGCATAAGTCGCCGCGCACAAGGGGCTCCGTCGTCAGGACGTGAGCGGCACCTCGACGACGGAGTGCGCTGCCGGCCGTACGGGCTCGGCTACCTGCCGGGTGGTCCTCCAGAGCGCGCCCGGCAACGGCATGTAGGCCGCAAGAGCCTCAGGTGGACCCGGGCGGCCGAAGTGCCAGCCCTGTCCGTGATCGACCCCGAGGGCAGCCAGGGCAACCGCATCCGCATCCGACTCGATCCCCTCAGCAACGACTTGAGCGGAACAGCCATGAGCAAACTCCACGAGCGAGCGGACCAAGGTGGTCAGCACCGAGTCCGTGCTCACACCGTGCACGATCGTCCGATCGAGCTTGATGACGTCGGGTCCGGTCAGGACGATGTGACGCAGGGAGGAAAAGCCTGCACCCACATCGTCGATTGCCAGGCGCATGCCTCGAGCTCGCAAAGGAGCCAGGGCGTTGTCGAGCGCTGTGTAGTCATCTACTCGGTCGTGCTCTGAGAGCTCGAGGATGATTCGGTCCAGTGGCAGCCCGGACAGCAAAAGGGTGCAGCGCGTGGTGACCAAGGTGGCGGGCGAGACATTCATCGCGAGGTAGCCCGCCACGGATCGCAAGTGGTCTGCGGCTCGTTCGAGGGCGAGCAACTCCAGCGCGTGCCCGCGACCGACGCTGTGTGCCTCCTCGAAGCAGACATCCGGAGGACGGCTCCACTCGGCCGGGAAGCGACTCAGCGCCTCAGCGCCGATCCGGTAGCCGCTCTCCAGATCGACGATCGGCTGGAGAACGACCTGTGGTCCCCCGCTAGCCATCAGAGGATCTAGTCGACCGACGATCTCCTCCCGCCGCGCCCGCTCGTGAACCAGTGGCTCGATGATGACCGCGGCCGCGTGCGCGAGGACATCCATGAGCGCCTTGTCGCGCAGCGACAGGTCCTTGTCCGAGGTCAGACCGGCCGCGCAGAACGTGCCGTAGAGACTTCCATCGCTGAGCACCACGGGGACCGAGACGTACGACCGGATCCTGGGTATCCGGGCCGCTGGAAGTCGCATCGCCTCGGGATAGGTACGGAGATCGGGCAGGACCGGCGGGAGCCTCTTGTCGAGGATCGCCTGGCACAGGGTCGTCGCCTGAGTCTGGGTTGCACCCTCCCGGAACAGGAAGGGCACCGAGGTCTCGACGACTTCGAGGTGCTGCGTGGTTCCGTCCAGCCGGCTGAGGAACCCCACGCTGAGACCTAGAGATTCCTTGGCGGTCCTGAGGAGCTCAGCAACTTGCTCGTCAGCCGCCGACCGATCATTGGACACGCTTCGCCTATCGACGCGTTGTGGCCACGACTTCACCCGAACGTCCCAAGGGCTCGTGCGGGGCCAGCCGACTAGGGTCTGCGTTCGTGAGTCAGGGACCGACGGTGACGCAGGCGACTGCACTCGACCGGCCCCGCGTCATCTCGACGATCGTGGCCGCCTTCGCCAAGGAGCCCGCTTTTCACTACTTCTTCGAGGACACCGCCCCATTCCCCGAACTCAGTGCTCAGTTGGCGGGGTATCTGTTCGACAAGCGGGCGGCGGGCCGAGGCGCATTCATCGTCGAGGGTGGGGCCGCAGTTTCGTTGTGGGAACGGCCCCGGTCCGACGAAGCGAGCCCTCGGCCCGCCGACGGATCCGTACCCGCTCTCGACCTCCCGCCCGAGGTGTTGGACCGGTTGAACACCTACGACACTGCAGTCCACGCCTTGATTCCCACGACGCCACATTGGTACCTGGGAGTGCTTGCCACTCACCCCGCCCACGCGGGAAAACGGTGGGGACGTGCGGTCATGGACGCGGGCCTGGCGCTCGCGTCGCGGGCAGGGCTGCCCGCCTACCTCGAAACCACGACCTCCTCGAACGTCGAGTTGTACAGCCGGTCTGGCTGGACAGTCATCGACTCGGTGCGCGTCTCAGACCTGACGGTGTCGGTTATGCGGCACCTACCCACCTGATCCACACCCAGAGGTGGCTGCTCCGGACCTAGAGCAGGAGCACCAGGACGAGGCACAGGAGCCCAGCTGCGACCACACCGAGGGCGATCGGGATCTCGGTCCGGCTTCGCGGCAGAGGTTCGTTGCGCCGCATCGCCCGGTCGACCTCTCGCCACCGCGCCCGGGCGAAGCCGCCCACGACCAACCCAAGCAAGACCAAGACGATCCCCATCACGCGTCGCAAGCCCAGGTATCCAGCGTCTTGGAACACGCCGACGACGGCCACTCCAGCCACCAGCAGGGCCAACGACGTCCTGATGTAGGCCAGGTAGGTGCGTTCGGCGGCCAGGCTCATCCGGTAGTCCGGTTCGACTTCCGTCACGGGTTCTTCCTCGGCCATTCCGATATCCTGACATCCCTGAGGTCACCCGGCGCGAAGCCCGGGAGAACCGATTGCGGCAACAGGGCACAGAACAGTCCTGCTTCCTCGATCATGGGGACAGCACCGATGACCCGGGGGGGCTCATGGACCGAAACGCGCGCGTGCGCGTGCTGTGGCAGGCACCGAAGCCTTCGACCCAATTGCTCCAGGCCTTGGCCGAGGAGCGGATGGTGCTCGTCGGTGACGATGCCGGCTGCGATGTCGTGGTGAGCATGTCGAGCACCTGGCCGCTGGTCGCGCGGGCCATGGCCTCATCTGGCGGAGCGCCGGTGCTCATCCTGGTGCCCGCCACGTCCGACGCCGACCTGGAAGCACTCCTCCTACAGCTCCCCGAGCAGATCGCCGTGGAGCCGGACCGGATGTCCCCGCAGCTGTTGGTCCGGCGACTGCGTCAGCTGGCTCGGCCGTCCGGCGCCGACCGCGACGCACTCACCGGCCTCATCAACCGCCCGGCGCTGTTGCGCTGGCTCGACGAACAACCCGGCGAGCCGCTCGGCCTCGTGGTCGTGGGCCTGGACCGGTTCGCGTCGGTCAACGAACGCCTCGGCTATGAAGGTGGCGACCGAATTATCAGCGAGGTCGCGGGCCGGCTGGAATCCATAGCCCCCCGTGGGGCGTTGGTCGCGCGACTGGAAGGCGATGCGTTCGCGGTCGCAGTCCCCCATCCGGAGACGGACTTCACGCTGATGGCCGAGTTCGTGAGGCGCTCGGCTCAGATCGCCGGCGGTCCGGGGGGGCCGCGGGCGATTGCCGAACTCTCCTTCAGCGCAGGGTGTACCACCGGCGTGCGGGGAGAATCCGCAAGACTCGTGGCGCAAGCACGGACGGCGCTCTTGGGGGCACGCGTGCGCAGCGGCGACCAGACCCTCGACTACGTCGAGTACCTCGCCGATGTCCCCCCGGGGCAGCTCGAAGCCAAGATCATGGCCGACGCCATCAGCTTGTCGTCAACCTGGTTCTTCGAGAAGGTCTCAGCGCAGGCCTCGGCCGTCATCAACCGGTTGCGCGATGAGGCGGATCGCGACCCGATCACGGGGTTGGCCAACCGGACCTGCCTCGATCGAGAGCTCGTTCAGGAACTCACCGCAGCCGAGCAGCGCGAAGAACCTCTGGCCCTGGCGTTCATCGATGTCGACGACTTCAAGAGTGTCAACACGCGCTTCGGTTGGTATGTCGGAGACTCCGTCCTCCGACATGTGGGCACCACGATGCGCGACATCATCGGCGGTCGGGGCTGGGTGGCGAAGTACGGAGGGGACGAGTTCTGCGTCGTCCTTCCCGGGATGGGCCTGGCTACCGCCGAAGGGGTGGTCAGCGAATTGGTGACCGCCGTGTCCGTGGACGACTTCGCAGCCAGCGACCGACGGGTGCTCCCGATCCGGGTATCCGCCGGCCTGGCCCCGGCCCTGCCCGGAGATGGCCTCGAGCAGATCTTCAGACGTACCCAGCCATGGGCGCAACGCGCCAAGGACCTCGGGCGCAACCGGGTGGAGGTTTGGCAGGAGGGCTTGGATCCCAACTCCCGCTAGGCGCTCGGCCTACAGTCGGCGCGTGATCATCTCGCGGCGGTTCTGCGGACCGCCGGGATCGGGCAACGGCGGGTACGTCTCCGGGCTGATCGCAGGCCACCTGGGGGGTGACGTCGAGGTCACCTTGCGCCTCCCACCGCCGCTGGACACCGAGTTGGTGGTCGAAGTGAATGGTTCCGAGGCTCGGGTCCTTGATGCTGGCCGCTTGATCGCTGAAGCGAACCGCACGCATCTCGACATCGACATCCCTGCACCGGTGACCTTCGCCGAGGCGGTCTCCGCGTCTGCTGCCTACCCCTGGGCTGGGTCGGATCATCCGTACCCCACGTGCTTTGTCTGCGGTCCCGACCGAGCGGCCGGCGACGGGTTGCGGCTGTCCCCCGGCGCCGTACCGGGCCGTCGGCTCGTCTCGACACCCTGGGTGCCCGACAACTCCGTGGCCGACGACGAGGGGGTGGTCCCCCTCGAGATCATCTGGGCAGCCCTCGACTGTCCTTCCTGGTTCGGCGTCTATTGCTTCGACCCGCAGATCGGCCCCGCGCTGCTGGGCCGGATGTCCGCTCGGGTGATCCAACAGCCGACGGTCGGTCAGCGACTCGTCGTCATGGGATGGTCCCTCGGCCGTGAGGGGCGCAAGATCTGGAGCGGGTCAGCGTTGTACGACGAAGATGGCGCTGTGCTGGCGATCGCCCAGACAACGTGGATCACCATCGCGTGACCTGAGCCGTGCTACCCCGCTGCCGGAATGTGGATGAGCTTACGGTTGACGAACTCATCGATGCCGTAGGGGCCGAGCTCACGACCGACACCCGAGCGCTTCGTGCCACCGAAAGGGAGTTCGGCGCCGCCGCCCTCAGCCTCGTTGATCCACACCATGCCGGTGTCGAGCCGGTTGGCCACGTCGAGGGCCACATCCGGATCGGTGTGGAAGACCGCACCTCCGAGGCCGAACGGCGTGTCGTTGGCCAGCTCCACCGCCTCGTCCACGCTGCCCACGCGGTAGACCACAGCGACGGGGCCGAACAGTTCTTCGCGGAAGGCCCTCATCTCGGGCGTGACGTCAGTCAGAACTGTGGCTTGGACGAAAGCGCCTGGTCCCTCGGGTCGACCACCGCCGGTGCGTACGGTCGCGCCTTTGTCGATGGCGTCCTGGACCTGGGCCATCAGCCCCACGGCAGCAGCTTCCGACGACAAGGGGCCGTACGACGTGGCCGGGTCAAACGGGTCTCCCGTGGTCTGGGCGGCCATCGCTGCAGTGAACTGCTCGACGAAGTCGTCATAGAGGCCGTCGGCCACGATGAACCGTTTCGCGGCGTTGCACGCCTGACCGCCGTTCTCCATCCGGGCGCTGACGGCTGACTCCACGACGCTGGGGAGATCGTCGGTCCCCAGCACAATGAACGCGTCGGATCCACCGAGCTCGAGCACGACCTTCTTGAGGTGCTGGCCGGCCAGTGACGCGACGGCAGTTCCTGCCCGCTCGCTGCCGGTGACCGAGACGCCGCGCACCCGAGGGTCCGCGATGATGTCGGCGACCTGCTCGTTGCTCGCGAAGAGGTTGATGTACGCCCCCGAGGCCACGCCCGCGTCAAGGAAGATCTGTTCCATAGCGAGCGCCGACTCCGGGCACTGGGGAGCGTGCTTGAGCAGAATCGTGTTGCCCGCCATCAGATTCGGGCCGGCGAACCGCGCAACCTGGTAGTAGGGATAGTTCCACGGCATGATCCCCAGCAGCGGTCCGATCGGCGCCTTGCGGATGATCGCGCGGCCGCCCGTCGATGCCGGAATCGGGTCGTCGGCGAGCAGGGTCGGGCCCTGGTCGGCGTAGTAGCGGTAGATGTCCACCACGTACTCGATCTCACCGACCGCCTCCGCGGTGGTCTTGCCCATCTCCCTGGTGATGAGGTCAGCGAGCTCGTCCACCCGCTCGTCGTAGAGGTCGGCGACCCGATGCAGCAGGGCGGCGCGATCGGCGATCGGCACCCCGGCCCAGGAACGGAAGGCTGCCTCGGATTGCCCGATCGCAGCACCGATCTCAGCGTCACTGGCGGTCGCGAACTTGCTCTCGACGGCACCGGTGGCGGGGTTGACGACCTTGTACTCGACGCTCATGCGTACTCCTCGGCTGGGGCCGCCCGTCGCCGGGCGTGAGTGCAGACGCTACGGGGTGAAGTGGCTCGGTTGTCGCGGGGACCCAAATCCGGGGCCGGCGGCGTCCGCCGAGCGTTACTCTCCGGGCAGGATGAGACAGAAGGGGTGGTCATCCGGGTCGAGGTAGACGCGGAACCCGGTGCCCGGCTGCACCGCATGCTTGCGGGCGCCGAGGGCCAACACCGCCGCCTCGCCGACGTCGAGGTCGTCGACCTCGAAGTCCAGGTGCTCCTGTTGAGGGTGCTCCTGACCGGGCCACTGCGGGGGCTGGTAGTCCTCGACGCGTTGGAAGCCCAGTGTCGCTCCCGTGTCACTGGCCAGCGTGACCCACTCGTCGTCGGAGCCGCTTTCATCGATCGGCCAGCCGCAAATGGCGGAGTAGAAGGCAGCGAGCTCGCGCGGTCGGGGGCAGTCGATGGCGGTCCAGGCCAGGCGCGCGATAGCAGTCATGGCCGGAGTCTTTCACCCCCGGGCCATCCTCGTCCTGAGTACCGCCGGGCCTCCCAACTGAACTCAGGCGAAGGTCGTGGGGTCACCAACAGCCCCCCAAGCGACGCCGGCGCCTCGGTCCATGCCCGCGATGGAAGCCATGTCCTCGTCGTCGAGGGCGAAAGAGAACAGGTCGGCGTTCTGCCGGATGCGCACGGGGTTTGTGCTCTTCGGGAGTACGGCGTAGCCCTGCTGCACTCCCCATCGCAGCAGCACCTGCGCCTCGGTGACGCCGTACTTCGCAGCCATCAAAGCGAACGGCGAGTCCGCCGCCTCACTCGCCGCCTGCATCTCGCTGGTCTTGGCGCTGTCCTGTCCTTCAGCGGCACGCCAGGTCGAGAGCGGCACCAGGCTGCTGTAGGCGATCGGCGCGATGCCGGTGGCCCGGAGGTAGTCCACGAGCTCCGGCTTCTGCGACCAGGGGTGCAACTCGATCTGGTTCGCGTCAGGTCGAGGCAGGCCCGCTCCTAGGAGTTCCTCAATGTGGAGCTGGCTGAAGTTGCTCACGCCGATGGCCCGGGTCTTGCCCTGCTCCCGTAGCTCGACGAGTGCTCGCCACTGGTCGACGCGCTCGTCGGGTGTCAGTGGTGCGTGGATGAGGTAGAGGTCGACGCGGTCGAGCCCGAGGCGCTCGAGGCTGGCATCGAGCGACGCGATCGTCGTCTCGAAGGTCTTGGCCGGCGAGCCCCAGGCCGGATTGCCGGGGAACAGCTTGGTTGTGACGCAGAGGTCGTCACGTCCGAGCCCGGCGTCGAGGGCAGCGTGGACCGCCCTCCCGACACCCGCCTCGTTGTTGTAGCCCTCGGCGGTGTCCACGTGCCGGTACCCCGCCTCCAGGGCCGCGGTGACGGCGCCCGAGGCCTCGTCGTCGCTGATGAGGTACGTGCCGAAGCCGACGGCTGGGATGTGGACGCCGTCGGCGATTGTGATCACGGGCGTCGTGCGGAGGTGCTCGGTCATGGAGGTTCCTTCAGTCCCGCGGGTGTTCCCATGATCTCCCGGGCAGCCGCGCGGCACCCCAGTCGGGGCCATCTGCGATTTCCTGCGTCACGGTTCAGAGCCGCGTTCTACAGGTCGAGGGAGGTCCGGAGCCTGCGATCGATCTCGCGCAGGAGCGCCAGCGGAGCAACGCCTGATCGTTCGGCCAGATCTGCCTTGTTGAGCGTGACCACGGCCGTTACGTTGACGACGGAGTCGCGCGAAAGTCCCGTGGCGGCGGCCGGCAGGAACACGTTTCCGGGCATGGTCGCGAGTTCGGTGTTGGACGTGACCACCAGGGCAACGACGGTTGCGAGGCGGCTCTGGTTGTACGTGTCAGCCGACATCACGACGACGGGACGTCGCTTCGCTGGACGGGAACCGGACGGTCTCCCGAGATCCGTCCAGTAGATCCCGCCCCGTTCGACTAGAAACTCCGCCAGCGCGACACCAAGACGGTCGCTTCGATCGACGGAATCCTTGAAGGGCTTTTGAGTGGAGGTGGCGGGAATCGAACCCGCGTCCTTCGGTACCGAACCAGGGCTTCTCCGGGTGGAGCCTGCTGTGGATTTCTCGGCCCTCACAGTCTCGCAGGCGAGCTGTGACCGGGCCCAGCCGCTGTTTGATGTCCTCGACGCCCTCGCGGCCAGAGCGTCGAGTAAAGCTTCCTAGCTGATGCCAGGGTCCGGGGCGGAAGCACACCCGGTCTGACAGATTTCACACTCGCTCAGGCGGCGAGGGCGAAATCGGTGCGGTTAGAGTTCGCACTTATTTTTATTGCGGAACATGGTTCACGAGATCAGTCCCGCGATCCTCGACCCGCTTCCCCTGCAACGACATCCGAAGTCGAAACCGTTCACCCCCTGTGCAGTTGTACCTCCCAGCCTACGGCACCGGTCAGCCGACGGCCGCGCTGTTTGCGCTCACCCGCATCGACGAGGTGTCCACGGCCTCAAAGGCCGAGGCCGGAACGTCCTTCAACTGGTCGAGCAGGGCCGAAGGCCATCCCGACTCCGACGTCCCTTGGAAGTACCACGACGACCCGTTGTCGGCGAGCACCAGCCCGTACTCTTTCATCGCCTTGAGCACGACCTTGGTGTCGGCCCGGAGCCCGACGGTCGAGTAGGAGGCCTTCAGCCGGAACCTCGCTCCCATTGGGGGGTAGGCCGAGGAGTTCACCGAACCGGCCGCGTGCCGCGCTGGCCAGATGTACGAGTCGTCGGTGATATCAGCGGTGAACCGGATCGCGTGCCCGACTCGACCCGCCTTGACCTCGTCCAACCGCAACAGTCCGGGGAGAATCGGGAGACCGGCGGCATCGGCCGACGTCCAGCCCGCCGGCCGCAGCGCATTGCTCTTCAGGGACCAGGTGGCGCCCGACCCGGCCTTCCACCCGGAGCTCGTCGAGCGGGTGGCGTACGTCTCGTAGAGGCGGCAGGTGGACTTGTCCACCAGGATCGCGTGCCGATCCCCCGTGGCCCCGGCCCCACCCTCGATCTTGGTGTCTGAGCCCAGCGGATAGCTCACCTTGTCGCTCTCCGAGGCGTAGGTGAAGGACACCGGGTACTTCGCGTGAGTCCCCGAGACGATCGTGATCGGGATGCCGTACGGCACCGGGAGGTCGCCGTAGGACGGACCGAAGTCGGGGTGCAGGCGACTTCCCGGATCCATGTGGGACAGCCAGCTGGCAGATCGCGCGGCGACGGGGAGACCCGTGATCTTGGCGTTCCAATAGTTGTCTGGGGGGAACACCGCACAGGTGGTGCCGGGGAGTGCAGTCGCACGGGCTGGCCGGACCCCATCGATCGCCCCACTGGGCGACCCACCCCCGGATCCTTGGAAGGCCGCAGCTGGGCCGACCGTGACCAACGCCAGCCCTACGAACGCGCCAGCAGCGAGCTGCCAAACGGTGCCGGGCGTGCGGGATTCACGGTGCCTCGTCATGACAGATCATCGGCTTGCCGTGGGGGCGGCCGAACCCCCCACCCGGGTGACGGACGCCGCGCGCCGGTGCCCCCGTGGCTCCAGCCCGGCCTGTGGTCACCGCTGAGGCGACCCCTACCAGCTCCCTCCGCCACCGCCGCCAAAGCCTCCGCCGGATGAGCCCGCGGAACCCCCGGAAGACGCAGCTGACGCCGCAAACGTGGACCCGCTCGACTCGGCGAAGGAACCCAGACTGTCTCCGAGGGAGTCGAGGTTCCACCCGCCGGGTCCGGCGTACCAGGGAATTGGCGAGGACGCCGCACCTGCCACAGCGGCCGAAGCACCCAGCGCCGCGAGTGCTTTGGCCCACCGCTCGGTCTCGCCGAAAACCATGGCGTAGGGCAGGTAGCGGCTGAAGACGTCGACCGACTCCTCGTACTTGAGCTGGTTCACCTCCGCCGTCGCGATGTAGCGGCGGAAGCCGAGGATCTGGGCGTAGGCCGCGTTCCCCTTGGCGGTGCGCGCCGGCATCCGACCTGCGCCGAACAGCAGCAGCGCTCCGGCAACGATCAGCGCGAGGCCAAGGAGTCCGGCGTGGGTCATTGCGGCGAGCAGCCAGGTGACGCCGATCCCGGCCGCGATCGCGACGAACCCCAGCCCTCCCCAGATCGCCCGTGTGACGTCGGGCCGAGCGCGGAAGAAGCCACGCTTCACCGCGTCATTCTCGATCTGCTTCCGCACCGCTGCCAGGCTGGTGGCGAACGTCTTCTTCAGCTCGGACAGCAGCACCGTCTCACCCGCCTTGAACAGATCGCGCATCAGCGTGACCTCGTAGTGGAGGAGGCCGGGCAGCTCGGCGTTGAGCCGTGTGAGCCTCCAGTCGCGCGAGGCGAACCAGTGGGCCCGCGGTAGCTCCTCGATGTGGAGGTAGCCGCGAACGGCCAGGTCGACCACCGTCGCTGAGACGTCGAGAGTGTCGGCGCGTTCATCCAGGAGCAGTCCGACCTGAGCCGGCCGGAGGTCGCGCGGCGGGCGAAACTCCACGGCTCCTTCAGGAGAGGTGAAAAGCGGCCGGATCTCGTCGGTGGCGACGCCGGGTGGCGGGTCGAGGCCCGGGGTGACTCCTGGCCACCGGCGGTCACGACCGAGGCCCCACAGCAGCGCACCCACTCCGAGCGCGCCCAGGACCAGGATGGCGAGTGCGCCGCCGACCGTCGCTGGGGTGATGGAGAACGCCCGTGTGATGGAGAACCGCTCGTCGAGGATCGGGGCAGCCGCGCCGGGCGCGATCGAGCCGAGCGGGGCGCCCACCACGACGGTGAGCGCCTCGTAGGGCTGCAGCTGCGCCTGGGAGAACGTCGCCGTGTCGCCCGAGCTGGCGGCCGAGTCACAGGGGAGCTCGGAGAGGGGCGGACCGGAAAAGCAGGTGGTGCCCGTGACCGCTCCGGGCATCAGCACGCTGACCGTCGCGCCGGAGATCGGCACAGCCCACTCAGCCCCGATCGCGTTCCAGCTCAGTTCCACGTGATCCGGAAAGGCGTTGATCGCGCCGCGGACCTGATAGCTGATCGTGTAGGTGTGTGCGCCGCTCACCGTGCGATCTGGATCTCCGATCCGGATGACAAAGGCATTGCCCTCGTTCGAGGTCTCGACGTCGTCCGGGGCGTCACTGCGCACCTGCACGTTGTCGACCTTGAGCACGCGTTCGTAGGTGTCGTCGTAGGGATATCGGACCGGGATCGTCCGATAGATCCCGTGGCGGTCGTTGTCTCCGAAGTCGTACCTGATCGTCTCGACCACCGTAAGCACGCCATCGGGGCCGAGCGTCGCCCGGACGTCGTAGGAGTCGATGGCCTCAGCGCCCACCGCCCCGGCCGGCAGAGCCCACAGGAGCGGAAACACGGCAACCAGGGCCACGACCAGCAACCGCGCCCCGCGCCTCACGTGCTCAGCTCCTACTCGGCGCCGCGCGCGCGCTGGCTCATAGCCCGAGCGGTCTCCCGAGTGGCCTGACGCTCCGCGAGGGCGTGTCGCTTGTCGTAGGACTTCTTACCCCGCGCCAAAGCGATCTCGACCTTGGCGTAGCCATCCTTGAAGTACAGCGACAACGGGACGATCGTGAGACCGGACTCCTTGGTGTCGCCGATGAGTCGGTGCAGCTCGCCCTTCTTCAGCAGCAGCTTGCGGATCCGACGCGGCTCGTGGTTGTTCCACGTCCCTTGGTTGTATTCCGGGATGTGCACGTTGTGCAGCCAGGCCTCGCCATCCTTGATCGTGGCGAAGCCGTCGACGAGGGAGGCACGCCCCGCCCGCAGGGACTTGACCTCTGTGCCCGTGAGGACGAGACCGGCTTCGTAGACGTCCTCGATGTGATAGTCGTGCCGAGCTTTCTTGTTCTGGGCCACCATTTTTCGGCCTAGCTCGCGGGGCACGTCAGCCCCTCCCGTCTGTGGGAAGGGAGGCGACGAGCCCGATGAGCACGTCGAGGGCGCGCCGTTCGGCCGCTTGCGGGTCGAGGTTGTCGACACTCACGTCGGGTTCGACTCCGACGCCGTCAATCAGGTGGCCGCTCGGGGTGACGTACTCGCCGACCGTCAGCTCGATGGCGGACCCGTCGGACAACGTGGTCGGCTCCTGGACTGAACCCTTGCCAAAGGTGCGACTGCCGACCACGACCGCGCGCCCGCGGTCCTGCAATGCGGCGGTGACGATCTCAGCTGCGCTTGCCGTGCCCCCGTCGACCAGCACGACCACCGGCGTGGTCACGTCGCCGCCGGAAGCAGCGGTCAGGGTTCTGGTGCCGCGGCCACGGCGGTCATAACTGACCACCACCCCTCCGTCCAGGAAGGCTCCGGACACTTCGACGGCCTCGTCAACGAGGCCGCCCGGGTTGCCCCGCAGATCCAGGACCACCCCCGCCCGCTCGCCGCCGGTCGCTGCATCCGCGGCCAAGGCGGCCCGGACCTGCCGGCCGACGCCTCGAGTAAACGAAGTCACCTTGACCCGAAGTACCCCGCCCGCGAGCCGATCCACGGTCACGTCGTCGCTGGTGACCGATGTCCGCGTGAGAGTTACGTCGCGGGTCACCCCGGAGCTCTGCGACAACGTGAGGCGTACGGCCTCGCCGGTCTCGCCTCGCAGCATCCGAGCCACCTCGGAAACGGTCTGCCCCGTCGTGGACGCACCGTCGACCTCGACGAGGCGTTCGCCCGCGACGACACCTGCTGCCGCAGCTGGGGTCGATATCTGAACGCTCGCAATGAGAACGGCGCCGTCACTACGTTGACGCAGCCACACACCAACACCGGTGTAGCGGCCCTCGAGGGATGCGCTGTAGGCGGTGAAGTCCGACGGCCCGTAGTAGGTGGACCACCGATCACCCAAGGCATCGAGCATCCCCTCGACTGCGGCCTTCTGCAGGATCTCCTGATCGACCGGCTCAGCGGCATCGCGCGCGATCCGCGCGGCCGCCTCGTCGAGGACTCCCGGAGGCGCCTGCTCGGCCGGCTTCACAATCAGCGCTCCAGCGCCGAAGGCGAGCCCAGCCACCACGACATAGCCCAGCGCTCGACGCGCAGAAACGCTTAGACGCGGGGAAGACACCTAGGAAGTCTACGGACCGCTCGTCAAGCGCAGGAAATTTTCTGCTTGGACCCGCCGAACCAGCCCATCGGGTCGAAGGGGACGCCGTTGATGTGCACCTCGAAGTGCAGATGGGGACCAGTCACGAATCCGGTGGCACCCACGCGTCCTATGGCCTGACCCTTGGAGACCCGCGTGCCGACACCGACCAGTCGCGTGGACTGGTGGGCATAGAAGGTCGTCAAGCCGTCCCCGTGGTCGATGAGGGTGACGTTTCCGTAGGCGGTGTTGAAGTACTCGGCGATGACTTTGCCACCAAGCGCTGCGTTGATCGTCTGGCCGTACGCTCCCCCGATGTCGATACCCGTGTGGCAAGACGCATAGCCATAGACGGGGTGAGTGCGAGGGCCGGCGCCCTGATTGAGCGGCCCGGCGGTGGGCCACAAGAGTTCACCCCGAGGGAGACCTGCACCCTGGCTTGCGGCTGCGAGCTGACGCTTGACCTTGGCTTGGGCGGCCTTCAGCGTCCTGAGGTTCGCGAGTTCCTGGCGCTTGGCGGCTTCCGCAACGGCGAGCGCGCGCTCAGCCTGAGCGACGAGGGCATCGACGCGAGCCTTCGCGGAGCGAGCCTTCTCGGTGAGGTCGCCAGTGCGCTTGAGCTGCGTGGCAGCCTCCAGCCGCTTGGCCTCGACCTGGGCGACCGCGAGCTCACGATCGCGTTGACTGATCTTGAGGTCGGCCTCATCGATCGCCAACCGGTCCAGCAGCACATCCTGGGCTCGACCGATGCTGTCGATCGCCGAGATCCGCCCCGCGAAGTCGTCCGGGGTCTCGGCCTGCAGGGCCACGCTCAACTCCGCGTACGAGCCGCCTTGGGTGTAGGCCAGCCGGGCGATCTGACCAATGAGGCGATAGCTGGCGTCGATGCGCGCCTGGACGGCGACCACCTCCCGATCAGCCTTGTCCTTCTCGGCCTCGGCGAGCTTGAGGGCTCGGGCTGCGGCCTTGTCCTTGACCCGCGCCGCGGTGAGCTGGGCTTCGGCCTCGATGACCGCGGTCCGAGCAGCGGGCAGCTCTGCCCTCGCCGCCGACAGTTGTGCCGCGGCCACCGCCACCTCGCGTGACGTCGCTCCAACATCGCCGGCCTGGGCTTTGATCTGGGCTTGGAGCTCCTTGGCCTTGTTGCGCAGGTCGCGCTCTTCATCGGCACCGGCGGGAGGGCCGACGAGAGCCAGGACCAGGGCAGTGCAAACAAGCGCCGCCACTCCCAGCGGCCGCATCCCTCCCGTTTTGACCCTCATCAGACTCGAAGGTACCGCTGAACGGTGACCCAGCTGGCCAGAGCCGATAGAGACAACCCGATCGCGACCACCACGAGCGTCACGCTCCAGAAGGTGCCCCAGCCGATGTAGGCGATGAACTGGAAGTTTCCGGCCAGCCAGTTCTGGATCCCGAAATACATGACCAACGCCAGAGCAAAGACCGCCAGCACTGATCCAAGGAGTGCGGCCAACATCGCCTCGAGGATGAACGGCAGCTGGATGTAGGCGTTGCTGGCCCCGACCAGGCGCATGATTCCGGTCTCGCGACGTCTGGAGAACGCGAGGACCTGCATGGTGTTGGCGATCAACAACACGACGGCGACGATCATGAAGACGGCCAGGAACAACGCAGCGACCTGGACGCCGTTGAGGAACTTGAAGAACTTCTCAAGCAAAGCCCGCTGGTCCTGCACCTGTTCGACCCCGGGGCGCCCGTTGAAGGCGCTGTAGACCACCGCATAGTCCTCTGGGTTCGCGAGCTTGACCCGGAAGGACTCGGGGAGCACGTCCGCGGTGACATTCTCAAGGATCGCGGTGTTCTTGAACTGCTCCTGGAAGCGAGCGAAGGCTTCCTCCTGCGACTCGTAGAACACCTCCTCGACGTTTGGCAGCGCCCTCAGGTCGGCCTCGATCTGCGTCCTCTGCTCGTCGGTGACCGCGCCATCCGGGCACGCAGTCTCGGCCGAGGCGTCTCCACAGAGGAACACGGCAACTTCGACCTTGTCGTACCAGAAGCCCTTCATCTGATCGACCTGCGCCCGGGTGAGCAAGGCGCCGCCGAGCATCGTCAAGGAGACGGCGACCGTGATGACGGTGGCTGCGGTCATGGTGAGGTTGCGGCGCAGGCCGATGCCCACCTCTCCGAGCACGAAACGCCATCGCATGGTCTGGTCGGTGTCCCTCGGTGTCGGGCGCCTCGTGGGCGCTGATGTCGGTGGTGGGTGCGGTCTGGTCGTGCGGTGAGCTAGTTCGAGTAGCCGTACACGCCTCGCGTCTGGTCGCGGACGAGGTGGCCGCCCTCGAGCTCGATAACCCGCTTGCGCATCTGGTCGACGATCGCCGCGTCGTGCGTGGCCATGACGACGGTCGTGCCGGTGCGGTTGATGCGGTCGAGCAGCTTCATGATGCCGACTGAGGTCGACGGGTCGAGGTTGCCGGTGGGCTCGTCAGCGATCAGGAGCAGCGGCCGGTTGACGAAGGCCCGGGCAATCGCCACGCGCTGCTGCTCACCACCGGAAAGCTCGTTCGGCAGCCGGAGCTCCTTGCCCTCCAGGCCGACGAGCTCGAGGACCTCGGGGACGACCTGCTTGATGGTGGACTCCGGGCGGCCGATCACCTCCAGCGCAAAGGCGACGTTCTCGAAGACGGTCTTGTTGGGGAGCAGCCGGAAGTCCTGGAACACGCAGCCCATCTGGCGGCGCAGCTGGGGGACCTTCCAGTTGGACAGCTTGGAGAGGTCCTTGCCGAGCACCTCGACGCGGCCGGCAGTGGGCCGCTCCTCCTTGAGCAGAAGGCGCAGGAACGTCGACTTGCCCGAACCGGACGCACCCACGAGGAACACGAACTCGCCTTTGTCGACCTCGAGCGAGACGGTGTCCAGGGCAGGGCGCACCTGGTTCGGGTAGACCTTGATGACATCGGAGAAACGAATCACAGATAGGGGGCGGCCGGTCTCGGGGACAGGACGGGGGAAGACGTCCGGCCGTTGAACCACTCTACGTGGGGTTGAGAAGCCGATCGCGCAGGCGGGGGACGGGGCGCGCCGCCCCCGCTGAGTGTGACGTTGTGTACGCGACACGCGGCGTGTCGCGTACGGAACGTCACACTCAGCGGGGGTTAGGGGCCCCGAGGGGGGTTGCATACCTCGTATGCGTT
>JANPBY010000070.1:0-3761 GCA_031430645.1 Actinomycetes bacterium | reverse complement strand
GCCGGCTCCGCTCTTGCCAGCCACACCCACAAGGACGCCGTCGATCTCGACCGTGGCCGCGTGCAGGCTGAGCGTTCCCCGCTGAAGCGCGGCCAGCCGTACCGCCCAGCCATAGAGCACCCAGCTCGGGTCCTTGCCTGGCTCCAACTCGTCATCCCACTGCACCGTGACGTCGTGGCCGGAGCGGACGAGCATCCGCAGGGAGTCGCTGAAGTACAACAGGATCGTATCGCCCGAGATCTGGATCCAGTCGTCCAGCCACTCGGCGCCGGGAAGGGAGTCCGGAACTGCGCCGCGGGTGACCAGAAGCCCGAGGTGCTCAGGCAACGCCGCCCACGAGTCCCCGTCGAGCTTTGCCGGAGTGTGAGGAGCGCTCTCGGCACCAGATTCAGCCATCCCCGGACAATCTACGGTGGCTCGGGGGCAGACCTCGCACGAACCTGCCTTACCTTTCTCCCATGGCCGACCTCCGTGTGCCCGCCCGCGTGCTTGGCTCAGTCGACGCCGATGTCGACGGTCAGCGCGTGGTCCTCAGCCCCAAGGACTTCGCCTACTTCGGCATCAACGGCTCCGGCGCGCCGGTCTGGGACCTGATCGACGGCTCTCGGACCGTCGACGACATCGTCGCGGCACTCGAGGGGGAGTACGTCGCTCCCGAGGGCACGATCCGCACAGAGGCTCTGGCCTTCCTCGACGCGTTGATCGCGGCCGGCCTGGTGGCGCCGCTCGTCGCGCCTGCCGACGGGGCCTGAGCAACGGGTGGCTGCACCGAACGCCGACTCCTCGGACGACCCGAGCCTCTGGGCTGACGCACGCCGGCTGATCGGCGTCGCCTGGCAGGTCTCATCGACCCGCGTGGCCGTACAGATGGGTCTGCTGTTCCTCGTCGGCCTGATCGGCGGGGCCAGCCTTTTGCTGTTGATTCCCATCGTGAACTCGTTGGCCGACGACGCCGGCGCGCAGACGTACGACATCCCTCTTTTCGGCAGCATTGACCTCAGCGGGGTCCCGCTGCCGGTTCTGCTCTGCGCGGTCGTGGTCCTCACCGCGATCTCGGCGGGGCTTCAACGCGCGAGCACGATCAACGCCGAGGTCCTCGAGGAGTCGGTGGCCCACCACCTGCGCACCCGGGCCTTCGACGCGGTCCTGGCGGCTCGATGGAGCTTCGTGCTCGACCGGCAGCGCAGCGACATCATCACCGTGGTCGCCACCGGGGCGGAACGGTCGGGCTATTCCCTCGGGGAGATGTTGACCGGTGCCGTCACCCTCGTGGTCGCGCTGGTCACCGCTGTGGTTGCGCTGCTGGTCGAGCCCCTGCTCGCGGCCATCGCGATCGCGGGCACGCTGGTGCTGGGAGCCGTCCTGTCGACCAGCATCCGGCGCGCCTACTACCTCGGCGACGAATACAGCGAGAGCGACCGCACCGTGCACTCGGTGATGACCGACTCGCTGGACTCCATCCGGCTGGTGCGCGCCCACGACGCTGCCGACGTGTGGCGCGGGGAGCTGGCCAGCGCGTTCGACGAGTCGCGTGCGGTGCAGGTCGCCTACGTACGGCACTCCGCCACGCTGACCGCCGCCTCGCAGGTGGGGGTGGTCATCTCCGCGGCGATCCTGGTGCTGGTCGCGATGTGGCTGGAGGTCCCACCGCCGACCATCGTGGTCGTGCTGCTGTTGGTGGCCCGGTTGGCTCGATCGGTGCAATCACTGGCCTCGACCGCCCAGCGGATGGCCCATGGGCTGCCGGCCGTACGCGACATCGAGGACCTCACCTCTGCGGCGGAGGCGGCAGCGGAGCATCCGGAGGAGGCGGGGGAGGCTGTGGTCGTGGCTCCCGTGCCGGGGGCTCCGTTGGTCGCTCTGCGCGGGGTCTCGTTCCGCTACCCCTCGAGCCAGGGCGGGGTCAGTGACCTGACGTTCGACCTCCCGACCGGTGAGGTGACCGCGATCACCGGTGCCTCCGGCGCGGGCAAGTCCACCACCGCCGACATCGTGCTGGGGCTGCTGGAACCGGATGCCGGTGACGTCCTGATCGAAGGTCACTCACTGACCCGCGCCGGCTTGCGCGCGTGGCGGGCCCGGGTCGCCTACGTGCCGCAGGAGACGATCCTGATCCCCGGGTCGCTGCGGCGGAACCTGTTGTGGTCGGTCGGCGAGGCCGATGATGCTGGTTGTTGGTCGGCCCTCGATCGGGCCGCCGCGGGGTTCGCTCGCGACCTGCCCGAGGGGCTGGACACCCGGCTCGGTGACCGCGGGATCCGGCTCTCGGGCGGGGAGCGCCAGCGAGTGGCCATCGCCCGCGCGTTGCTTCGTGAGCCCGACTTGCTGGTGCTCGACGAGGCGACGTCGTCCCTCGACGACGTCACCGAGGCCGCCGTGCTCGAGTTGATGGTGTCGCTCGGGCCAGCGGTCACGGTGTTGGTGATCGCCCACCGCCGGTCGACGATCGAGGCCGCGGCTCACGTGGTTGAGCTGTCCTCGGGCCGGGCGGTAGGTCCGCGGGGGTGAGTGCGGCAGGATGACTCCGGAGCCGAGGAGGAGACGTGCCATTCACCGGGAGCCACCCCGTGGCCGTACTGCCGTTTGTGGGTCGGCTCGGCCTGCCGACGTCGGCGCTCGTGATCGGGAGCATCGCTCCTGATCTGCCGTACTACCTCCCGCTCCCGGTCACCTCCGCCCAGACCCACAGCCTGGTGGGCGTGCTCGGCGCTGACCTGATGCTCGGGGTCTGCGCCTACCTGGTCTGGCACCTGCTACTCGTTGCGCCGCTGATCTGGGCCGCCCCCGAGGGACTCCAGCGTCGGATCCCCGACCACTTGCGCCGGGGGATCACCACGCGGTTGGCCAGCGCGAAGGACCTCGGACTGCTGTGCCTCGCGTTGGTCGTCGGTGCCCTCACGCACGTTGTCTGGGATGCGTTCACCCACACAGGGATGTGGGGTGAGCAGGCCATCCCGGGGCTGAACGCGCCGTTCTTCGGGTTGACGCTGACCCGCTGGCTGCATCTGGTCAGTTCGATTGCCGGGCTGGGCTACCTAGCCTGGTTCATGGCCCGTTGGTGGCGCCAGGCTCCTGAGGTTGGGTCTGGGGAGCCCGTACGCCCCGCCGTCAGGTGGGTGCCCGTCGCGGCGTTGGTCGCGTGGGCGACCTGGTCCACCGCGGAGCTCGTGATTGGGCGTTTGCTGGCCCCGGGGCCGGTCGCCGGCCAGATGTTGTTCATCGACTCCCTCGTGGAGTTCCTGTCCACGGTGCTGGTGGGCGTGGTCGGCCTTGCCGTGGTCTGGCACGTGGCGCGAGCCGTCCAATCCCGCATCCTGACCGGGTGACCGCGCCGCCATTCCCCCTTGCGTCCGACCAACAGTGGCCTATCGGCCACGTTGGGTCGGACGCACGGGGAATGAAGCTGTCCTAGCCGGCGACCTCGCGCAGCAGCCGGGCGAGCGCGTCCGTCGAGGCCTTGATCTGCTCATAGGCGAGTGCATGCAGGCCGGTGCCCAGCACGTGCGGGTCGGGTACGTCGTCGGGGTGGCCCGCGTCCATGGGCGGTGCGCCGGCCTGGCCGCGGGCGGCGTCCAGCTCGCTCACCAGCCACGCCCAACGCTGGGCGGGATCCTCGGACAGGGCTTGTACGTCCTGCCGGGGGTCTCCCGGAGGGAACCGCTCGGCCCACGAGGCCGCGTGTTTGGCGCCGTGACCCCGTTCCCGCGCGGCCGTGACCATGCCTGCGTCCATGAGCCAGTCGGCGATCCGGCCGGCCTGGC
>JANPBY010000069.1:0-15240 GCA_031430645.1 Actinomycetes bacterium | reverse complement strand
GCGGAAGCGGCATTCTCTTCGAGTTCTGCACCTGCCGCCTTCGGCGAGCTCCCTACGAACTCTGCGGGAACGCCGCTTCCGCGCCCGCCGAGCCCCTCCGTCGTTGCTGCGGGTTTTGGGTTTTGGGTTTGGCGTTGCTGTCTGGGTTGCAGAAGGGGCCGGGTGAGCTGAGTTGTTTGTTGGGGAGCTTGCTCTGGATCTGCTTCTTGGGGATGTTCATTCGCTGAAGGAGAAGCGGTCGGTGGTGCGGCCGATTGTGGCTGAGTTGCGGCGGAGGTTTGAGGTGTCGGCTGCTGAGGCTGGGCATCTGGAGCTCCATCGACGGGCGCTGGTCGGGGTTGCTGTGGTTGCGCCGGACCGGGCTCATTGCGTTGAAGTACTTGATGCGTGCGAACGGCTCGTCGCTGGTCGCCCCGAGGTCGAGCTGTTGTCGGCCCGGCACCGTTTCCACTCCAAGGAGGACCTATGACCGCCCACGATGCGCGGGTGCGCAAGCTGGCCGACCGGATCCAGGTCATCGTTGCTGAGATGCTCGAGGGCAAGGTCAAGGACCCCCGGCTGGGCTTCGTCACGATCACGGACACCCGGGTGACCAACGACCTCCGCGAGGCGACCGTGTTCTACACGGTCTATGGCTCGGACGAGGAGCGGGCCGGCACTGCAGCCGCCCTCGAGAGCGCCAAGGGAGTGCTGCGTTCTGAGGTCGGACGCCAGACGGGTGTACGGCACACGCCGTCGCTGGCCTTTGTCGCGGATGCCATCCCTGAGAACGCCAAGCACATCGAGGACCTGTTGATCGAGGCCAAGGCGGCCGACGCTCATGTTCACGCCGTCGCGGCTGGCGCTTCCTTCGCCGGCGAAGCCGATCCCTATCGGGCGCCTCGCGAGCTTGATGCCGAGGACGACATCGACGCCGGCCCGGTCGACGGCGCCGACTCGGAGGGCTGAAGAGGATGGCTGGCTCCGGAGGGCGTACGCCCGCTGGCTCTGGCCTCGTGGTCATCGACAAGCCGTCCGGATTGACCTCGCACGACGTGGTCGCGCGCTGTCGCCGGTTCGCCGGGACGCGGCGGGTAGGCCATGCCGGCACGCTCGACCCGATGGCGACCGGCGTCCTGCTCGTCGGCATCGAGCGGGCGACCAAGCTGCTCGGCTATCTCGCGCTGACCGACAAGACCTACGTCGCGACGATCCGCCTTGGGCAGGCGACGGTCACCGATGACGCCGAGGGCGAGATCACGTCGGCGACCTCGGCCGTAGACGTCACCGATGCCGGCGTCGACGCAGGCGTGCGCGCCCTGACGGGCACGATTCAGCAGGTTCCCTCGAAGGTCAGCGCAATCAAGGTTGATGGCCAGCGGTCGTATGCCCGGGTGCGAGCGGGCGAGGACGTCCAGCTCGCTGCTCGGCCGGTCACAGTCAGCCGGTTCGACGTCCTGGAAATCCGGCGGGCGGACGCCTTCGTCGATGTCGACGTGATCGTGGATTGCTCCACCGGCACCTACATCCGGGCCTTGGCTCGCGACCTGGGCGAGTCACTCGGGGTCGGTGGGCACCTCAGCGCTTTGCGACGTACCCGCGTGGGAACCTTTGGCCTCGACCAGGCGCGAACCCTCGAACAACTCGAGGCGGGCTGGTCGGTCTTGACCCTTGAAGAGGTCGTGGGCGCCACGTTCGCCCGCCGCGAGCTCGACGAGGAACAGGCGCGGGTCGTCGCCAACGGGGGGCGGCTGGCCGTCGAAGGGGAGGTCGGCCCGGTCGGAGTGTTTGCTCCGGACGGAACGGTCGTGGCGCTGATGGAACCGCGCGACGGAGTGTTGCGAACTCTGGTCGTCTTCGCCCCTGGGTGAGTGTCTTTTGGCACCCATCGAGGGTTCGGATCGCGCCTGCCGGGATACACTTCGCCGTCTCGTGAGACCAAATGACGAAGTCAGGGGAAGTCTGTGCTCTGTCTGGCGGGATCCCAAGCAAAGACGTGTCTTGGCCCCTTCCCTTTGCAGTGCAGTACTACTCCATGAGCACCACCCGGAGGGTGCGAATCCGGCGCCTCGTGGAGGACTTGCGGCAGCCGAGTACACGGGCGGACGCTGTTCTACGCGTGCGAGCCAAGGCTGCGTCGAAAGTTCGAGGCAGCAGCGTCCAGTCGGGTCGAGCGGCCAAGCGAGCCAAGCCCACCAAAGGGCCGGCGAAGGGCAGGGCGTCCGACGACGCAGTCCTCGCGAGCGGGGTTGCCGCCCAGGCCCGGCGGCTTGCGGGGCAGGCAACGCTGGCGGAAGCCCTTGCTCACGGCGAGTCCCTTGAACAGGCGGTCTGCCGAAGCGTGGCGGATCTTGTTGATGACTCGGAGTGGAACTCGGCCTGGGCGTTGGCGGAGGGTGTAGGGCGCCTCACTGGCGGCTCCACTGCCTCCGCCCTCGGCCACGCCGTCCTCCTGCACAGGCGCCGGCAGTTCGATCGGCTTTGGAGACTGATCGAGGCGTTTGACGACAGAACGCTCGCGAAGCACATCCCCGTAGAGTCTGTCGATGCGGCTCTCGCCGCTGGAACAACTCCGGCCAGGGAGCGCTGTTGGGCCATCGCGGCCGAAAGCGGTGGCATGGCTGACTCAGTTCTCGTCGATGTCGCTGGGCGTTTGCTGGCCTGTGGCGAGCCGGGCCGGGCGCGGGAATTGATGGCCGAGTTGGGTCGCCGCTCGTCGGTCGAACTCGACGCGCATCGTCGTCATTCGTGGACCTTGATTGAGGCTGGGCTCGCGGAGACCGCGGAAGTCGTGCCGCCCGACGCGGTGCCCATCGCGGTGTTCAAGTCCCGGTCTCCTGAACCTGAGCTGCCATCGGGCTACAGCGCAGATTCCAGTGAGACCCTCGCGCTCCTGGGAAACCTGGCCCGGTTCACTGACGTGGCTTTCACCGGCGCCGGCGGGCTGGGTGATCGTGCAACCGGGCTGCAAGAATCGATGCGTCCTGAGCTCAGGGTGTCCAACGTGAGCGGCTCTGTGCACCTGCTCGAGATCGACCGTGACTTCAACGGTGTCGCCGCCATCCCTGAGCAAACCTGGATGTTTGCCTTTGGCTGGCACAGGCATCCTTTGTTCGACTTTCGGTACGAATTTCCGGACCACGGAAACATTCGGCCCCTGTTCATCTCCTTCCATCTCGATCAGCTCGACCTGCTCTCCGATGAGGCGCAGCAGTACCTGCGCCGGTTCGGACCCGTCGGATGTCGCGACTGGGACACCGTCTACCTGCTGCTCAGCGCGGGCATCGAGGCATTTTTCAGTGGCCCGCTAGCGACGACTGTTGATGCAGTCGACGCCGGGCTCTCGGAGCTGCGGGAGGTGACCCGTGGGCTGATCGCGGCGGTTTTTGAGAAGATCGTGACCGGAGTCGACGAGGACACCATTGACGGTTTCTGGCGGGAAATCACTCGCGAGCCTGTGGAGGAGGCCAAGGCACGCTTTGAGGCCCCGCTCGTGGTTCAACCCACGACCATTGACGTGGCTGCGGCTGCTGAGAGCAGCCTGGCGGCGGCTCAGCGATTCGGTCCACACGATTCCGTCGACCCAGACACGGTTACAGACCTCGTCCTGTGCCTCGACCAGGATCTGCTTCACCCAGCGGCAGTTCTGTTGGAGTCGATTGTGACCAACGCAACAGGGCCGGTCCGACTTTCCGTGCTCGGGCGCGGCCTTGGCGCCGACTACCCCGACTGGCTTGCTGCAGCCTTCCCGTCAGTTCCCATGACGGTTTTCCCTTGCGACCATGTCACCTACAGCCCAGGCACCGGTGGTAGCTCCCGTCGAGTCATGTCGCGGAGCACCGCGTCGACCATGGACCGGCTGCTCGTCCCGCTCTTGCTCGACAACGTTCACCGGATCGTCTACCTGGATATCGACACGCTGGTGCTCGGCGATATCGGTGACCTTGCCGCCGCCGATCTGCACGGTTGCCCGATTGCGGCGCGAGCGGCCGGCGTGGGTGAGGCGGGTGGCTGGCGCCGAGCGGGAGTGTCGCTGGATGAAGTTGTCGCTCCTGATCTGGGTCGCGAACTGGGCCGGCTGCACGGCGTTGACCCGGCCGCCCTCAATGCGGGCGTCCTCGTGATGGACCTCGATTGCATGCGTCGGGACGACTTCACGGCAACGGCCTTTGGCTGGATCGAGCAATTCGGGCTGACTGACCAGGAGACCCTGCTGGTGTATGCAGGCACCAGCGACAGATCCGCTCTCGACCCCAGCTGGAATGCGATGCCAGTTGTGGAGGATCTCGGCAACCCAAACCTGATCCACTGGGCCAACCTGGGGAAGCCGTGGGAGCCGCAGCTGACCTGCGCTCAGGACCTCTGGCTGCAGCACGCAGAGCAGCTGGAACGTCGGGCGGGGTTCCCAGTCACCCCAGGTCCAGGAGTCCCAGGTGCGCCGGGGCTGTCGGGTGTGGTCGAGATCGGCCCTACGACTGAGTTACTTGAACCCGCCCTGGAACGGGTGATTAATGGCGTCGTGGGCGAGCACCTCAGCTACCTCGGCGCGGCCAACCTCAGGACTTTGGCCTCGACCGCGAAGTCCCTCGAGGATGCGGGGATCGAGGGCGTCATCATCGAGACCGGGACCGCCCTGGGTGGCTCGGCCATCACTTTGGCGGCAGCCAAGTCCCGTGATCGTCGGATGCGGGTCTATGACGTGTTCGGGATGATCCCGCCTCCATCGGACGAGGACGGCCCAGACGTCCATCGCCGCTATGCCAAGATCGTCGCCGGAGAATCCAAAGGGATTCTTGGTGAGACGTACTACGGATATCGCGAAGACCTCAGAGCAGAGGTGACGGAGTCCTTCTCACGGCATGGCTTCGAGGTTGATGACCACCACATCCAACTGATTCAGGGCCTGTTTGAAGACACCCTCGTGGTTGACGAACCCGTGGCTCTCGCCCACCTAGATGGCGACTGGTACGCCTCGACCATGACGTGCCTCACCCGAATAGCCCCGTGGTTGTCCGTTGGTGGCCGGATCGTGATCGACGACTACAAGATGTGGTCCGGGTGTCGTATCGCGGTCGACGAGTACTTCGCCAACCGGCCTGGCTATCGCTTCGAGGATCGGGGCAGGCTGCACGTCGTTCGGGTGTGAGCGAGGGTGAGAGGCTTCGGGGCGTGAGCAACGTGTGGCGCGGAGTGGATCAGGTCCCCGCAGATCTCGGGCCGACCGTTGTGACGATTGGCGTCTTCGACGGGGTGCATTGCGGGCATCGGGTCATCCTGGACAGGGCTGTCGCGGCGGCGCGTACGGCTGCTGCCGCACGCACGGATTTCGAGGGCAGCGATCTGGATCAGTTTCCGGTTGTTGTCGTCACGTTTGACCCGCACCCAGCGGAGGTCGTACGCGCTGGGTCGCATCCGGCCATGCTCTCCACCATCGCCCACCGCGCCGAGTTGCTCACCGGAGGCGGGGCGGACGCCGTACTCGTGCTGCACTTCTCGCCTTCGCTGGCCCGGCTCACCCCGGAGGGGTTCGTCCGGACGGTCCTTGTGGATGCTCTGAACGCGCAGGCGGTCGTCGTCGGCGCCAACTTCCGGTTCGGGCATCGTGCGGTCGGCACCCTTGCCGCGCTGGAGGAACTCGGTGCGACCCTCGGCTTCACGGTTGACGGTGTTCAGCTCGTGGGCGGGGATGGAGTGACCTGGTCCTCGACCTACGTACGTCAGTGCGTCGCCGAAGGTGACGTGGAGGCCGCAGCTGAGGCGCTCGGTCGGCCGCACCGGGTCGAGGGGACGGTGGTTCATGGAGACCACCGCGGCCGCGAGCTCGGCTACCCGACCGCCAACCTCGCCGTGACGGGGCACGCGGCGATCCCGGCCGACGGGGTCTACGCCGGCCACCTCGTGCGCGCTGACGGGACCCGGCTGCCGGCCGCAGTCAGCGTGGGGACGAACCCCACGTTCGACGGGTCCGAGCGCCGCGTGGAGGCTTACGTACTCGACCGCGACGATCTGGACCTCTACGGCGAGCACGTGGCACTCGACCTTCCGCATCGCCTGCGGGACACGCTTCGCTTCGAGTCGGTGGACGACCTGCTCATGCAGATGGCCGACGACGTGAGCCGTACGCGCGCACTCGTCGGTGGCTGACCAGGTGGACGGAGCCCCATCGACAGGCAGCGGGCGGGTTGTTCCGGCGCCGGTGTCGGACGTCGTGCTCGAGCGACGGACCGCACGTTGGTTCGTCCAGCAGGGACTTCCTCTGCTCGCGGACCGGCCCGACGCCGCCCGGCTGTCTCCCTCGCGCAGCCTGCTGCTCGGCGCGCCAGCCATGCTGGTGTGGGCGGTCAAGCATGTGTTCGAGCGGCTTGGCGACGTCTTCCGCTTGGCCACCCGGGCGCTGCCGCTGCTGCTGCTCTTCATGACCTTCCTCTTCATCAACACCGAGGTCTGGCAGGTGGCCGGAGGTCTCAGCGCTCCCATTCTTTGGGTGACCGTGACGTTCTTTATCGTGGTCGGGGTCGGCTTTCTCTCGGTACGGCTACCGGAAGAGCTGGACCGACTAGACGCTTCGTTCACTCGCGAGGACGTCGTCCGCAGCTGCGTCGGCACGCCCCTCGAGGAGCGGGCTGCCACCCTCGAGGGCCTGACCGAACCCGCCCCGCTCGTCCCTCAGCAGCGCCGAAACTTGCTATTGGTCATGCTCGCCACCCAACTCGTCCAGGTTGGCCTGTTGGCCGTAGCGGTCTGGACGTTCTTCGTCATGTTCGGCACCGTGGCCATCGGCGTGGATGTGCAAACCTCCTGGCTCGGCCAGCCACCGGACGTGCTCCTTGATCTGGACGGGGGCCGAGCGGTGACCCGCGAGCTGCTCCGGGTGTCGACTTTCCTCGCAGCCTTTGCCGGGCTCTACTTCACCGTCTATGCGGTGAACGACCACACCTACCGCGAGGAGTTCTTCAGCGAGATCACCGGCCGGATGGAGCGCACGCTCGCCGTCCGACGCGCCTACCGGGCGCTGCAACGGCTCCGCGAGGCCGCAGCCGCCGGTTAGGGGGGTCCTGCTCACGCTGGTAGCCTGAGCAACGCCGTTGAACGGCCGCGGATTTCCAGAGAGCCCGGGTGGACCTGCCCCGGTGCGCCGCGCAGCAACCGAAGAGGAGCATCGATGTCGCTCGACACCGAAGCAAAGAAGACGATCATGGCCGAGCACGCCACGGTCGAAGGCGACACGGGTTCCCCCGAGGTCCAGGTCGCTCTGCTCACCACTCGCATCCTTGAGCTCACCGAGCACCTGAAGATGCACAAGCACGACCACCACAGCCGCCGGGGCCTCCTGCTGCTCGTCGGCCGTCGTCGTCGCCTGCTCAAGTACCTGCAGGCCAAGGACATCAACCGTTACCGGGCGCTCATCGAGAAGCTCGGTCTGCGTCGCTAAGGACAGCTCAACCAGCTCCACCTGATCGACTAGTTACACCCAGCACCAACCCACCCCCCGGGGCGGTCGTACGCCGGACGGATCCGTGCCGGTTGCGGTCGGTCCTCGGTAGTGGCCCCCGGGCCCGGCAGACACTGAGGTCGCCGCCCGAGAGCCTCGATCGAAGACCGGTCAGCCTCCACGCATCCGCCGTACGTCCTTCGACCGCTCCACGACGTACGAAGGAGGGCCTACGTGCCCGAAGACCTCATCACCTCAGCCGACGCGATCATCGACAACGGTCGGTTCGGCACCCGCACCATCAGCTTCGAGACCGGGCGACTGGCTCGTCAGGCCGCCGGCTCGACCTATGTGACCCTCGATGGCGACACGGCTCTGCTGGCCGCCACGACTGCGTCCAAGCGGCCCAAGGACCAGCTCGACTTCTTCCCGCTGACGGTTGACGTCGAGGAGCGGATGTACGCCGCCGGGCGCATCCCCGGCTCGTTCTTCCGCCGCGAGGGCCGGCCTTCGGAGGACGCGATCCTCACCTGCCGCCTCATCGACCGCCCGCTCCGCCCGTCCTTCACCAAGGGTCTCCGCAACGAGATCCAGGTCGTCGTGACCGTGATGGCCCTTGACCCCAAGGACCTCTACGACGTCGTGGCGATCAATGCCGCCTCGATGTCGACGATGCTTGCTGGCCTGCCGTTCAGCGGCCCGATCGGTGCCGTACGCGTGGCGCTCATCGAGGGCCAGTGGGTCGCTTTCCCGACCCACGAGCAGCTCGAGACCGCCGTGTTCGACATGGTCGTTGCGGGCCGCGTTGTGGGTGACGACGTCGCGATCATGATGGTCGAGGCCGAGGCCACGACATCCACGATCGTCCTGGTCTCCGAAGGTGCCACCGCCCCGACCGAAGAGGTCGTGGCGCAGGGCCTCGAGGCAGCCAAGTCGTTCATCGGCGTCTTGTGCGCTGCGCAGCAGACCGTTGCTGACGTTGCGGGCAAGGAGACCGGGGAGTTCGCGCTCTACCTCGACTACCAGGACGACGTGCTCGCTGCGGTCACCGCAGCCGTCACGGAGCCGTTGGCAGCAGCGCTCATGATCTCCGGCAAGCAGGAGCGCGAGACCGAGCTCGACCGGGTCAAGGCGCTCGCCGTCGAGACCGTCGCGCCCTCCTTCGAGGGTCGCGAGAAGGAGATCGGTGCCGCCTACAAGTCGCTGACCAAGTCCCTCATGCGCCAGCGCGTCCTGCGCGACAAGATCCGCATGGACGGTCGTGGGCTCACTGACATTCGTACCCTCTCGGCTGAGGTCGACGTGCTCCCGCGGGTGCACGGTTCGGCGCTGTTCGAGCGTGGCGAGACTCAGATCCTTGGCGTCACCACGCTGAACATGCTCCGTATGGAGCAGCAGCTCGACACCCTCGCTCCCGAGACCCGCAAGCGCTACATGCACAACTACAACTTCCCGCCGTACTCCACCGGTGAGACCGGCCGCGTGGGTTCGCCCAAGCGCCGCGAGATCGGTCACGGGGCGCTTGCCGAGCGGGCGCTCATGCCCGTACTGCCAGCCCGCGCGGACTTCCCCTACGCGATCCGTCAGGTGTCTGAAGCTCTCGGCTCCAACGGTTCGACCTCGATGGGCTCGGTCTGTGCCTCGACCATGTCGCTGCTCAACGCTGGCGTGCCGCTCCAGGCTCCGGTGGCCGGCATCGCGATGGGCTTGATCTCCGACGTGGTAGACACAGCCGACGGCCCTGAGACTCGGTACGTCGCGCTCACCGACATCCTCGGCGCTGAGGACGCGATGGGCGACATGGACTTCAAGGTCGCCGGTACCAAGGACTTCGTCACAGCGCTGCAGCTCGACACCAAGCTCGACGGCATCCCCGCCTCGGTGCTCGCCGGTGCCCTCACACAGGCCAAGGACGCCCGCCTGGCGATCCTTGACGTGATGAACGAGGCCATCGATGCTCCCGACGAGATGTCACCGCACGCCCCGCGCATCATCACCGTCAAGATCCCGGTCGACCAGATCGGCGCGGTCATCGGGCCCAAGGGCAAGATGATCAACCAGATCCAGGACGAGTCCGGTGCCGAGATCTCGATCGAGGACGACGGAACGATCTACATCGGCGCCACTGACGGCCCCAAGGCTGAGGCAGCCCGAGCCATGATCAACGCGATCGCCAACCCACAGATGCCCGAGGTCGGAGAGCGCTACCTCGGCACCGTCGTCAAGACGACCACCTTTGGCGCGTTCGTTTCGCTCATGCCTGGACGTGATGGGCTGCTGCACATCAGCCAGCTCCGCAAGATCGCGGGGGGCAAGCGGGTCGAGAACGTGGAGGATGTCGTCAAGGTGGGCGACAAGATCCAGGTCGAGATCGGCGAGGTCGATCCCCGTGGAAAGCTCTCGCTGCTCCCGGTGATCGATGAGGCGGCGGCTTCGGTCGACGTGACAGCAAGTGAGTCGGTTGACGAAGCCGTCTCCGCCGACGCCTGACCTCGGTGAAGACGGTTCTCGCTGCTGACCAGCCGGTCGGCTCTACGCGCACGCTGCTCCGGGAGGCTGACGGCGGACTTGTCCGACGTACGGTCCTCCCGGGCGGCCTGCGCGTGGTCACCGAACGCATTCCCGGCGTCCGCTCGGTCTCCTTTGGAGTCTGGGTAGGTGTCGGCAGCAGGGATGAGTCCCCGCGTCAGCAAGGCTGCTCGCACTACCTCGAGCACCTGCTGTTCAAGGGCACGGTGCGGCGTTCAGCACTGGAGATATCTTCCGCGATCGATGCCCTCGGCGGGGAGATGAACGCGTTCACGGCCAAGGAGTACACCTGCTTCTATGCGCGGGTGCTCGACGAAGACCTACCGGTCGCAGTGGACGTCATTTGTGACGTCGTCAGCTCAGCGCTGGTCCTCCCCGCAGATGTCGAGAGCGAACGGGGCGTGATCCTCGAAGAGATCGCCATGAACGAGGATGACCCGGCTGACTCGGTGCACGATGCTTTCGCGCAGGCAGTCTTCGGCGACACCCCGCTCGGTCGGCCGATCCTCGGGAGCACGCAGTCGATCCGTGGCTTGTCACGCACGACCATCAATGGCTACTACCGCCGCAACTACACCCTCGACAACCTCGTCGTCTCCGTGGTCGGCAACGTCGATCACGCCACCGTCGTGAAGATGGTGAAGCGCGGCCTAGGGCCGCTTCTGGCCGACGCCGACCCGTCGGTGCGACCCGCGGCTGCCCGACCGATGACGGCATCCACCAAGGCCAAGCCGGGTGTCCATCTCAGCAACCGACGCACTGAGCAGGCCAACTTGGTTCTCGGCGTTCCAGGCCTGTCCCGGACCGATGACCGTCGCTATGCGCTGGCTGTCTTGAATGCCGCACTTGGCGGAGGGATGTCGTCGCGGTTGTTCCAAGAGGTGCGTGAGAAGCGTGGCCTGGCCTACTCCGTCTACTCCTATGCCGCGGCCTACAACGGTGCCGGCTTGTTCGGGGTCTATGCGGGCTGCGCACCAGCCAAGGTCGACCAGGTCCTGGACCTGTGTCAGACCGAGCTGGCCCGGGTGGCTGAGCACGGAATCACCAACGAGGAGCTGACCCGCGGCAAGGGTCAGTTGCGCGGCTCCTTTGTCCTCGGCATGGAAGACACCAGCTCGCGCATGGTCCGCGTCGGCAAGGGCGAGCTCGTGCACGGAGAGATTCTTAGCCTCGATGAGTCGCTGCGTCGGTTTGCGGCCGTGACCCTCGACGAGGTGCGCGAAGTCGCGGCGGCCGTGCTCGGGGCGCCCAGGACGCTGGCCGTGATCGGTCCGTTCAAGCAAGGCCGCGACTTCTCTTCAGCGGTGGCCTGAGCCGTCGTCCGGCCCGCGCCTGCCAGACTTCAGGTGTGACGGACATCAAGGTCGGAGTGGTCGGCGCCAAGGGGCGAATGGGATCCGAGGTCTGCCGCGCGTTGGAAGCGGCCGACGGCTTGACACTCGTGGCCTCGATGGACGAGGGCGATCCGCTAGCGACGTTCATCGAATCCGGGGTCGAGGTCGCGGTCGACTTCACTCACCCGGCCATCGTGATGGAGACCCTCGAGCACCTGGTGGCCGCTGGGATCCATGTGGTGGTGGGAACCACGGGCTTCGACGACGCCCGGCTGGCCAAGCTCGAGGAGCTACTCGCTCGATCGCCTGGCGTTGGGGCGATCGTGGCGCCGAACTTCGGGATAGGGGCGGTCCTGCTCATGCGTTTCGCCGAGGTCGCTGCACCCTATTTTGAGTCCGTTGAGATCATTGAGCTGCACCACCCGGACAAGGTCGACGCGCCTTCTGGGACAGCTCGGCAGACCGCCCGGGTGGTTGCCGCTGCACGTACTGCTGCCGCGAGCGCGGAGATGCCCGATGCCACGACTCAAGCCCTCGATGGCGCCCGAGGGAGTCTGGTCGACGGCATCCCGGTGCACGCCGTACGGCTGCGTGGGCTGGTCGCTCACGAAGAAGTGCTGTTCGGCGGCGAGGGAGAGATCTTGACCCTTCGCCACGACTCGTTGGACCGCTCGTCGTTCATGCCGGGGGTTCTGCTCGCTGTTCGAGGAGTGGCGGACCGCCCAGGTCTCACGCTAGGCATTGGTGCATTGCTCGGGTTCTGACCTCTTGCTGCGGCTAGTGGTCTTGACGGGGTGCCATCGGCGGAGGATGGTCTGTTCGGTCCCCTCGGCGCATCGAGTCGGGGTTGACCAACCTGGTGGACCGAAGGTCGGCGTCGAAGGGCTTGCCGCCTAACGACGGTGGATGGCTGATTCCGCGCCGGTCGACGCTCGGCCTTCCCCGCGTCGCCCTCGCCCGCACGCCGTCAGCAGCACCGCCGAGTCCGGTTTGCGAGGTGAACTCGACTTGGACCATGCGACCGGCCGATGGCCGACGCGCTTGTGAGTTTCTGCATACTGAAACGGAGGAAATCCCATGACCACGACGCGGCGGGAATTGCTTGGGCGTACGGCTGGACTGGGTCTCGGAATGGCTTTTGTCGGCAGTGTCGAGTCGCTCTTTGGCTCCACGGCCTCGGCCGCGGTGGGATCCAAAGAAGCCTACGGCTACGGCCCTCTGATTCCTGATTCCCACCTGGAACCGATTCTGGATCTCCCGGAAGGGTTCAGCTATCGGACGTTCTCCAAGTTTCGCGATGTCGTGAACGGCGGCGTCGTGGCCAATCGACACGACGGGATGAGCAGTTTCCCCACGTCGTCCGACACCATCCGACTGGTCCGCAACCATGAGGCATCCAACGACGCGGTCCGGGTAGCTGCATCGGGAGAATTCACCTATGACCCTCCAGCATCTGGAGGCACCATGACCCTGGAACTCGACGACGACCTGAACCTGATCTCGCAGTACGGAAGTCTAGGTGGGACCATCCGGAATTGTGCGGGCGGGCGTACACCGTGGGACACCTGGCTGACCTGCGAAGAGACCGAACTGATGGCTGGTGCTCCGGGGCGCTCGCGAGTACCGCTGCAGAAAGACCACGGCTGGGTCTTCGAGGTCGATCCATCGAATACCGACAACAACGTGGCGCCGACGCCGATCGTCGGGATGGGGCGCTACGCGCATGAGGCTGTGGCTATTGATCCCGAGACGAACGTCGCCTATCTGACCGAGGACGCGGCAGCTCCGTTTGGCCTTCTCTACCGGTACACCCCCGACAACGCCTTGGGCGGCTACGGAAGTTATCGGGCGGGCGGAAGCTTGGAGGCGATGTTTGTCCCCGGCGTTCCGGACCTCTCCGTGGTGAGTCGGGTCAACACCCGCTTCAACCACGTCGAGTGGGTTCCCGTTCCCGACCCGAGTGCATCGACCGTATCCACTCGGTCTCAGTTCAGCGATGACCAGGTCACGCGGAGCCAGAAACTCGAGGGCGCGTGGTTCGGGCGCGGGGCCGTCTATCTCGTCGCCTCGTTCGCTCTGGCAGCGACCGGCAGTGCGGCGGAGCACGACGGACAAGTCTGGCGGTACGAGCCGAAGTCGAACTCCTTGACCCTTGAGCTCATCTTCACAGGCGGCCGGTTCAACTCGCCGGACAACATCTCGATCTCACCGTTCGGCGGCGGCGTGGTGATCGCCGAGGACGGCTCAGATGGAGACCAATACCTCGTGGGGGTGGCCCAGAACGGTCGGCCTTTCGCGATCGCACGCAATGCGCTCAATACAGCCGAGCTTGCGGGAGTGACTTTCTCCGATGACCACCGAACACTGTTCGGCAATATCTACGCCGGCACAGGCGGCGGGCTGAGTTTCGCGATCCGCGGACCTTGGGACAGTGTTTCTCCTGCCGATCCGGAGAGTAGTGCTGGTGGCGTCGGGTAGCCCCTGGAACCGGTCGGCACGCGGAGGAGGAAGTCAGGCGACTAGGGCGAGCGATTCCCTTCGAACCAGCGCTCGACGGCTCCGGCGGCCATGTCGAAGGCCTCGGGTCGAGCGAGGAAGTCTGGTCCCCGATCGCTGAGCGGGGTCTCGCGGTCGCTGCCATCCTTCAGCACGAGCCACACTCCCTCACCGGACCTCCTCACCGGGCTCCCGAGAAGTCGGGGCCGCCCCTGGACTCGGCGGACGTCAGCCACGGACTCCCAATTGATGATCTCGCTGCCGGTGATGCTGAGTACGCGGACCCCGAAGTCGTTCACCCAGACCCCACTGCTCAGCAGCCGGGATCCGAGGATCGCCAGGGAGCCGCCGAGCACGAGGGTGATCAAAGCGACGATCAGACGCCTGCCGACGGTTGGTTCGGCGAACACTGCGAGGAATCCCGCAAAGGACGTGAACATGGCGAAGCCCGTAATGACCGCCGTCAGCAGGACCCGGAACGGTCCCGGCAGGTAAGGCCGAACCCAGCGGGCTTGAACGTAGGCATCATCCACCGGCCCGGGCTCGCGCTCAGGCCAGAACCTCCACCCACTCACCATCTCAGCCCGCCCCCAGGGCGCGTAGCCCGGCCGCCACAACTGCGGCCACGGCGACCACGACCAGGAAAGGCGCTCGGAGGAGGAGGGCCACGGCTGCGGCCGCGACTCCGGCCGCCCTGGCGTCGAGGACCAGGCCTCGGCCATCGGAAAAGGTCTGGACTGCGGTGAGGCCGGCGAGCAGTGCCAACGGAAGCAGCACAGCGATGGCTCGCATCCGGGGATGTTCGATCACCCGCTCTGGCAGCGAGAGTCCCGCCAGCTTGAGGAGGTAGCAGCCGAGACACAACGCGAGCAGGGCCGCCCAGGTGGTCGTCATGGCGAGGGATCCGCCGATCCGTGCGGATGGCCATGGTCATGACCATGGCGGTGCTCGTGCGGATGCGGACCGAAACTCCCGTGCTCGGCGACCTCTTGAAGCCGCTCCTCGCGGGGGCGGCGCAGGCCGACCGCCACCGCGACCAGCCCGGCGGCAAGCACCGGGATTCCTGGCGCGATAAGGGGCGTCAGCGCGAGGGCAACGAGCGCCCCACCCACCGCAGTCACTCTGGGTGCTCCGGGAGTCAGACTGGGCCAGAGGAGCGCGAGAAAGGCGGCTGGCACGGCAGCATCGAGTCCCCAGTCCGCAGGGTTACCCACAGCCGAGACACTCACAGCCCCGACCAGGGTGGCCAGATTCCAGAGCACGAAGACTGCCAATCCGGTGGCCCAGAATCCGAGCCGACCGGGTCGTGGATCGTCGGGGTCGTCGAAGGACAGGGCCATCGCGGTCGACTCATCGATGACCAGCTGGGCACCGACTGCTCGTTCGAGCGGTCGGTGCAGGGCGAGCATGGGTGCGAGGATCATCCGCGCTGGTTAGCGTGGGAGCGTATCGGGCGCAAGGACAGTCCTC
>JANPBY010000068.1:0-53880 GCA_031430645.1 Actinomycetes bacterium | reverse complement strand
CGGGTGAGACCCCTTTCGGAGTCGTTCTGGTCAGGCCTTCTTGGCGGCGACGCGCTTGGCTGGTGCCTTCCTGGCTGGTGCCTTCCTGGCTGGTGCCTTCCTGGCTGGTGCCTTCTTGGCTACGGCGCGCTTGGCTGGTGCCTTCTTCGCTGCCGTCTTCTTGGCGGGTGCCCTCTTCGCTGGGGCTGCCTTTGCTGCTGCTGTCTCGTCGACGACCGCCGCCCCTGCCGCATTCTGCTTGACGGACTTGATTCCGTTGCTCGCTGCGATCTTGGTCTGGTAGGCCTGCGACGTCGAAATCACCTGGCCGTTGGTTGCGAGCAGATTGAACTGGAACTTGCCTGCTTTGTTTCTCTTCAGAACGAACTTTGCCGGCACGGGTGCCTCCTGGACGCGGGGGTCCGGCACGGTGCCGGACGACTCTCAAGGGCGAAGCCTGGCACGTTCGTGACCCCGGCACACCTAGGGGACGCCGACAATTTGCGTCGTGTCACGCCGAGGAGTCCTTCGCTCGGGTGGAGAGGGCGAAAAAGTTATTTCGTTGCAACAGTTTCTGACTCATCGGAAGGTCGTTCGGCCAGAGACGGATACTTGCCGGCTCAGCGGTGGGTTGGCCCGCTGACCACATCGAGCAGGTGTCCCAACCGGTCCCGGAACCCGCGGCCCTTGCCAGGCACTGCGCCACTCGGGCCGGTCTCTCCGGCTGCCGCGCTCACGAGGTGCTGAACGGTGTCGAAGGAGATCTCCGAACCAAGGAGGTCGTTGGTCACGACGGTGAGGGACTCGTGAGCGACACCCTGCAACTCAGAGTCCCCGCCGTCAAGGGACAGGATCGTCGCACCCAGCTTGCGTGCATCCCACGCTCGCTCGAGAAGGCCTTCCGGTGCCACCTCTTCGGCGACCACGAGAACAGTCTCTCCGCGGCGCGCGGTCTCAAGCCGTTGCAGTGTCACAGACAAGTGCTCCGGCGCCCCCTTCGGAACGTGCCAACGGACCAGGGTAGGAACCAGTTCTGGGACCCCAGAGATACGCGCCTCGTCGGAGAGATGGGCGGTGAGGTGCCAGGGCTCTTCTTCGGGAGTTCCGACGAGGAGGAGGCCGCTGGGCGTTGTCGTTCGTCGTCGCAGCGTCTGGGCGAAGGATCGGGTGCGGTCGACCCAGGTCGTGGTTGCGAGCAGCTCACGAAGTGCGGCGACCTGCTCTGCGTCCATGGACCCATCGTGCCGGAAGCGGGGTCCGGCTGGGATGATCGAACCATGACCGAAGTCCTGCGTGTCGACCCGCGAGCAATGCCCGATGTCTCCGAGCTCGTAGTTGGGATCCTCGGTGGGACAGGGGAGCAAGGGCGCGGGCTGGCCTTGCGTCTCGCGGCCGCAGGTCAGTCCGTCATCCTGGGGTCGCGGGACGCGGCGCGTGCCGAGGGAGTTGCGGCCGAGCTCGGACTGGGTGTGACCGGCGCAGCCAATGCCGACTGTGCCGCAATGGGTGACGTTGTGGTCGTCGCTGTTCCCTGGGATGGGCACCGCCAGACTCTTGTCGCTATCGAGGGGCAACTGGTCGGCAAGGTCGTCATTGATTGCGTCAATCCGCTGGGCTTTGACAAGCAAGGCGCCTATGCGCTCTCTGTGGCGGAGGGCTCGGCAGCCGAGCAGGCGGCGGCGGTCCTCCCGCGCTCGCAGGTGGTGGGGGCGTTCCACCATCTCAGCGCCGTACTCCTGCTCGATCTGTCGGTGACCAACTTCGACACTGATGTGCTCGTGGTCGGCGATGACCGGGAGGCAACAGATCTGGCGCAGGCGTTGGCTGCTCGATTGCCAGGTGTGCGTGGTCTCTATGCCGGTCGGTTGCGTAACGCAGGTCAAGTCGAGGCCCTGACTGCAAACCTCATCTCGGTCAACCGTCGCTACAAGGCCCACTCAGGCGTTCGCCTCACCGACGTCTGACGGGAGCGGCTGGGGATCAGCGGTAGGTGTGTTCCTCGGCGGGGTAGGTGCCGTCCACAACTTCAGAGGCCCACTGCTGTACGGCTCCGGTGAGGATCGAACGCAGATCGGCGTAGCGCTTGACGAACTTCGCCCCCGGTCCCGCAGTCAGGCCGGCAAGGTCCTGCCACACGAGAACCTGGGCGTCGCACCCGCCACCAGCACCGATCCCGATGGTGGGGATCTCCAGCATTGCTGTGACCTTGCGAGCCAGGTCTTCAGGAACCACCTCGAGCACAACGCTGAAGGCGCCGGCATGCTGAAGGGCCTTGGCGTCACGCAGCAGCTGGTCGCCGGACTCGCCGCGCCCTTGGACGCGATAGCCGCCGAAGGTGTTGACCGACTGCGGGGTAAGGCCGAGATGCCCCATGACGGGGATGCCCGCCGCGACCAGCGCTTCGACCTGAGGGAGAACCCGTGACCCGCCCTCGAGTTTGACTGCATGAGCACCGGCCTCCTTGACGAAGCGGGCCGAGGTCTCCAGTGCCTGCTCGGGTGAGGACTGATAGCTGCCGAACGGCAGGTCGGCCACCACGAGGGCGCGAGACGTTCCCCGCACCACGGCCGCGACTAACGGCAACATCTCATCGACGGTGACGGGCAATGTCGAGTCGTGCCCGTAGACGACCATCGACGCTGAGTCCCCGACGAGCAGGACCGGAATCCCGGCTGCGTCGAAGAGGCCAGCGGTCAGGGCGTCATAGGAGGTGAGCATCGGCCAGCGTTTGTCGTTGACCTTCGCCTCGGCGAGATCGCGGACAGTGACGCGGCGGGCGGACGTACCGCCGTACAAGCCCTCATGGGCCATGGGATTCCCCTTGCGTCTCGAGGCCCTCGCGGGTCCCCGTACGGAAACGGTGAACGGGGCTAAGTCTAGCAACGTCTGCGTCGAGAAGCTGCGCCGGCGGACAGCTTGGATCCGATACGTTGGCGTTCCGTAAACCGCGCATTGTCCATGGGAGATCTCGTGAGTCAGCCCGACCCCGGCCAAGGCCCACTCCCGACTGAGCCCGATCAGGACGAGCTCAACCCGCGGCGCTGGGCCATCTTGGGCGTGCTGGTGGTCAGCCTGCTCGTCGTCGTACTCGACAACACAGTCCTCAACGTTGCCCTTCCGACGATCAGCCGCGACCTCGGTGCGTCCCAGGCGCAGCTGGTGTGGTCCATCAACTCCTACACGTGTGTGTTCGCGGCGATGCTCTTCACCTGGGGTGTTCTCGGTGATCGATACGGACGCAAGCTGATCCTGATGATTGGCCTGGTCTTCTTTGGCTTCGCCTCGCTGCTCACGGCCTATGCACAGACACCCGAGCAGCTCATCGTCTTTCGAGGCGTCATGGGCTTCGGCGGCGCGTCGGTGTTGCCCGTCACGTTGGCGATCATCACGGTAGTTTTCCCCCCGAAGGAGCGCGGCAAGGCCATTGGCATGTGGGCCGCGGCCGTTGGCGCTGCGGTCGCGATCGGCCCCGTCCTGGGCGGGTTCTTGATCGAGCACTTCTGGTGGGGATCGGTCTTCCTGATCAATGTGCCGATTGTCGTGGTCGGCGTGATCGCGATCAAGATCCTCGTCCCTGAGAGCAAGAACCCCAACCCCGGGCGGCTCGACCCGTTAGGCGTTCTGCTCTCGGTGAGCGGCCTTCTCCTGTTGACGTACGGCATCCTGCAAGGCGGCGACACCCAGCAGTGGGGCTCGTTCGAGGTGCTCGGCCCGACGATTGCTGGCGTGTTGCTCATCGTGGCGTTCGTCCTGCTCGAATGGCGCAGCGATCACCCGTCGCTTGACCTTTCGTTGTTCAAGATTCGCAGCTTCTCGGTCTCGTTGACCGCGGTGTCCCTTGCCTTCGCGGCGCTGTCCGGAACGTTGATCTTCTTGACGTTTTATCTCCAGGTCGTTCGCGGATACTCGCCGCTTCAGGCTGGACTCTGTGTCGTTCCCGTCGCGGTCGGCCAGATCATCTCGGCCCCTCGCTCGGCCAAGATGGTGGCCCGCTTCGGTGGGAGACGCGTCGTCGGCTTCGGCCTCGGGCTCGTGAGCGTCGTCTTCTTGATCATCTCTCAGCTGACGATTACCTCTCCTCTCTGGCTCATCCTGGCGCTCTTCTTCGGCCTCGGACTCGGGTTGGGCAACGTGGTGGCGCCCTCGACCACCCGGATGACTCTGGCCACGCCACCGCAGCGCTCGGGCGCCGGTTCGGCGGTCCAGAACACCGTGCGTCAGGTGGTCGCGGCCTTGGGGATCGCAGTGATCTCTTCGGTCGTAGCCAGTGTCTATGCCACGGCGATTGAGCCCGCCCTGGCCGGGCTATCTCCGGAAGCCGCTGCAACGGCCCAGGACTCCGTGAGCGGCGCATTCGTTGTCGCAGGTCAGATCGGTGGGGATGCGGCGGCGGCCCTGCAGGCCGCGAGCTCCGACGCCTTCATGACTTCCCTTCATGCCGCTGGCTACTTGTCGATGGTGTTGTGCCTGGTCGCACTCGCCGTGATCCTGCGCTGGCTACCGGCCAGTGCTGAGTCGGTCAGCTGGGCGGGAGGTCACGGAGGCGAGGGCAGCCCGGTTGGTCCAGGGGCCAAACATCACCGGGCCGACGAGGCTCCCGAAGCCGTGGACCTGGTGGAGTAATGGTCCTACAGAGGGAGCGGACGGTGCCCCGAGGGCCGGGTCGACCCCGGAGCGCCGATGCCCACCAAGCGATCGTGTCCGCCGCGCTGGAGATGTTGGCCGACGAGGGCTATCACGCGTTGTCGGTGGAGGCGGTTGCGGGGCGAGCCGGCGTGGGCAAGGCGACGATCTATCGCCGGTGGCCAGGGAAGAGGGAGCTGGTTGCGGATGCCCTCGCGACGTTGAACGACGCCTTGCCAGAACTACCTCCACGTGGGCCGACGATGGCGCGCGCCCAGGTGTTGATGGAGCATGTGTGCCGCAAGGACCCGGCATCGTTGTCCGGTCGGATCATGCCGCGCATGCTGTCCTACCGTTCAAGCCACCCAGAACTTTTCGCCGACTACGTCGCGCGCGTCGTTGAGCCGCGGAGGGAGCGGATGCGGACGGTCTTGCGTGAGGGCATAGAACTCGGAGACGTACGTCCTGGCCTGGACGTCGACCTGGCCGCCCTGGCCCTGACCTCCCCGCTGCTCATGCTGACCATGGGGCTCCCCGCGGGGGAGTTTCCGCCGTCCGGCACCGTCGAGAGGCTGGCTGCTTTGGTGTGGTCCGGCATTGCAGCTGACCCCGCGTCGATCTGAGGGTCGACGGCTGGAAGTCAGCGCCGCTGGTACTTAATGGCCCACCGTTGCTGCCAGTGCACGCTGTCGGGAGAGAACTCCCACCGCCAGTCAAGAGAATCGGTCGAGACATTGGAGAAGACCATCCGCTTGACCATGTGCTCGGCGTCGACCGGGCCGGCGGTACTGAAAACGAAAGTGCCGTCCCGCTGGGGTCCTCCGACAAAAGCCCAGTAGCTGCCTGCCGAGTCGACCCACGTCTGACGCCAAATTCCAGACGATGGGTCCTCCACACTCACGCTCATCCCCGAGAAGGCATCCTCGCCCCCGGCCACGAAGCGTTCAATGAGGACGTGTCCATCCAGCTCCCGGGTGATGGTGTTTCGACCTCCGCCACCATCCCAGGTGAGGTCCCAGTCGCCGATCCAGAAGTCGAGTCCGTGCGCGGCGGCTGTCATCAAGCCAACGGGAACGCTGCGGGGGCGACGTTGACCCTCCTCAGTTGGCGTGGACTCAACGTGGGTCCCGAAGCGGCTGACCTGCGAGCTGATGAACCAGGTCGGCGTAGGAGTCCAAGCCGGTCGCCGGTGTGACCTCTCGGCTCCAGAGGTCTGACAGTTGTTGTTGGACCTGCTCGGAGACCGCGCTCGTTGCGGCTCCGACGTGTCCGTTCACGACCTTGGAAAGGCTGGTGGTCGGCGGCAGCTGCATGCGGTGCCGGATCGTCTCGAAGGGGCCGGCATCGTCGAATTTCGACTCGTGAGCCTTCATGAACCCGATGTCGGACTGACGTACCACGATGTCGAGCAGCTCCGTGTCCAGGCGAACGCCGATGAAGCGAGCCACGCGTTCGATCTCCCCGGCGAGATCGGCCTTGAGGTTCTCAAAACACAGCATGAGCACGTCGGGATCATCACGTCGTGCCCACGCCGCCAGTACGTGGTGCGGCACGGCTTGATCTGGAAGGTAGAGCTCCTGGGCGAAGGTGTTGAGGTCGATGCTGGCCTCCTCGAAGAACACCCCTTCAAAGAACCGGTAGCCGGAGAGCAGCGCATCCTTGGGGTCGCGTACGACGACGATGTACCGGCCGCCCTTGGGTACTTCGTCTATTGCGCTGTGCGTCTTGAAGGCACGCGGCCGGGCCACCTGCGGGGCATGGATGTCTTGCCCCATGTCGATGGCCATCTGGAGCCAGGGGACGACGTCGTTGATGTTGTCGAAGTCCATCGAGCCTCGGGTCCGCAGCCCATGGACGATCTGCTGCATCCACGTGGTGCCGCACTTGGGTGGGGTAGCCACGAAGACGTCGGTGGGGTCAGGCTTGAAGTCTCTGGCCTGTTGAAGACCCTCTGGGCTTACGAACACCGCTCTTCGAGACTGCAGGTCCGCGATGGACGTTGGGCGGCTGTATCCCTCGTCGTGCGGTGACACGCGGTGTACCTCCATCGCTAGAGAGTCTCGCGCCAACGGTTGGTGATGGGGAGGCGCCGATCGCGGCCGAAGGAGCGCGGTGACACCTTAGGCCCGGGCGGGTACTGGCGGCGCTTCCATTCCGCGGTGTCAGTCAGCCGCAGGATCCGTTCCACCAAGGCGGGGTCGAACCCTCCGGCAACCAGGGTGGCAGCGCCGTGGTCGCCCTCGACATAGTCATCGAGCACGTCGTCCAGCAACGCATAGTCGGGCAGGGAGTCGGTGTCGAGCTGTCCTGGGCGGAGCTCCGCCGAAGGGGGCTTGTCAATGGAGGACTCGGGAATCGGCGGGGTCTCGCCCCGACTCTCGGCCGCAGCGTTGCGCCAGCGGGCGAGTGCCCACACCAGGGTCTTGGGTACGTCCTTCAGGGGGGCATAGCCGCCCACGGCGTCTCCGTAGATGGTCGAGTAGCCGACCGAGAGCTCGCTCTTGTTTCCGTTGGCGAGCACGAGGTGGCCCTCGGAGTTCGAGATCCCCATGACGATCGTGCCTCGGACGCGAGCCTGCACGTTCTCCTCTGCAAGTCCGGTCAGCCCAAGGGCGTCGACGAAGGCGCGAACCATCGCCTCGATCGGCACGACGCGGTAGTGGCAGCCGAGCCGGCGAGCCAATTCAGCAGCATCGGCCAACGAGTGTGGCGAGGAGTACTCACTCGGCATCGACACCCCGTAGACGTGCTCGCCGCCGAGCGCGTCCGCAGCAATCGCCGCGCACAGCGAGGAGTCGATGCCTCCGCTGAAGCCGAAGACGACTCCGCTGAACCCGTTCTTGCGGGCGTAGTCACGGACGCCAACGACGAGGGCGCCGTACACCTCGGCTTCGTCGCCGAGCCGCTCGGCGACCGGCGCATCGAGCTGTTCGTACGGCTCACGCAACCCACCGGCGATCACCGCGTCGACGGGCCTGGATGGTTCCGCCTCGGGGAGCTCGAGGTCGACCAGCGTCACGGTCTCGACGAACTGGGGCGCCCGAGCGAGGACCTCACCGTCGGAGGTCACAACGATCGAGTCTCCGTCGAAGACCAGTTCGTCCTGCCCCCCGACCATGTTTACGTAGGCCAACGTGCAGCCGGCTTCGGCCGCCCGTCGGCGCACCAGCGCGAGCCGCACATCGTCCTTGTTGCGTTCGTAGGGCGAACCGTTGGCCACCAGCAGCAGGCCGGGGCGCAGCGCGGCGTACTCCGCCACCGGCCCGCCGTCCTGCCAGAGGTCCTCGCAGATCGCCAGGGCAACGTCGACGCCCCGCACCCGCACGATGCAGGTGTCGGTGCCTGGGACGAAGTAGCGGAACTCGTCGAAGACGCCGTAGTTCGGTAGATGGTGCTTGGCGTAGCGGGCCACGACGGATCCGCCCTGCAGGACGGCGACTGCGTTCTGTGGGGCGCCGCGCGGCCGACCAATGACGTCGCCGGCTCCCTCGACGCGATCAAGGAATCCAACGATGACCGTCAGGTCACTGAGGCCCTCGGCCACGAGCTTGGCCGCGAGGTCGGTGACGGCGGCGCAGGAGGCGTCGACGAAGGAGGGACGCAGTGCGAGGTCCTCGATCGGGTAGCCCGTGAGGTGCATCTCCGGTAGCAGCAGGAGGTCTGCGCCGCCGGCGACCGCCGTACGCGCTGCGCTCAGAGCCAGCTCCACATTGCCGGCGATGTCGCCGACCGTGGGATTGAGCTGCCCGAGTGCCAGCCGCAGTTGAACCACGTCGCCAGCCTAGTGAGGTCGGTAGCGGGCGGATGATCAAGGAATCCATCACCCGGCCGGTTGGCCACATCGGTGCAGGATTCCTTGATCATCGGGGCGGGGGGTTCGGCCAGCAGGGCTGGAGGATGATTGAGGGCATGAGTGTTCCCGTCGTACGGCCTCCGGGTGCGGGGGAGCGGCTCGCCGGTGTGGGCGGGGTGACCTACCTGGTGCGGCTCTCGGGGGAGGAGACCGCCGGTGAGCTGGCGGTCGTCGAGTGCGAGCTCGCGCCCGGCTCACTGGGGGCCGCGCCGCACGTGCATCACGAGCATGCCGAGCACTTCCATGTGGTGACCGGGGAGGTCACCTTCTCGACGCCGGCCGGGGACGTGGTCGCCGGACCGGACACCTGGGTGTCGGTGCCTCGCGAGGTCAGCCACGGCTTCCGCAACGCCGGAGCCATGCCGGCCCTGCTGCGCTGCACGGTGACACCGGCGGGCTACGAGGGGTACTTCCGGGAAATCGATGCGGCGCTGAGTGGCGGTGGTCGGCTGACCCCGCCAGACCTGGCTCGGCTGCGGGGCGCGTATGCCACCGACACCTGCGAGGTCAGTGACTGACCGTCAACCGACGGCAGTTCCAAGGAGGGCAAAGTCGTGCGGCTGGCCGTCCCCAGCGGCGTCTGATGCCGTCCCCGAGGTAGAGGCGGCGCTCGGCCGTCCCGTGCTGGTGCTGACGAGCATCTCGATCCGCCCGCCAGGAAGTACGTCGATCCCGACGTCGTCCGACGCGATCCCTACGACCACGTCGAGACGTCCGTCCTCGTCGAGATCGCTCAATGTCAGCTGAGCCGAGAATCGGTGGTACTCCGTGACGACACCATCAACGTAGGGCGTTGCCTGCGTGACGCCGAAAGAACCAGCGCTCACGAGGCCGGCGGCAGACCCGCGGATGACGGTGTAGGCGCCGGCGTCGATGACGCTTCCGACATCCTCACCCGGTGCGCCAACGACGACGTCGGCGAATCCGTCTCCCGTGATGTCGCCGGCTGCGACTGACGTTCCCCAGCGATCTGCGTACTCAGAGGATCCAGGGATCCCCGAGCTTGACTGGGTGAGCACCTTGGGCGTGACGGCCAGGCCCTTGGATGAGCCGAGGTAGGCGACGATGGCTCCGGCGTTCGTCGGTCCCGACTGGGAGGTGGGAGCCCCCGCGATGAGATCCAGTCGGCCGTCCTTGTTGAGATCCCCGAGTGCGAGGCTTGTCCCTAGTTCCTGGGGCCAATACTGACCCGTGGTGTTGTTGCCGATGTTCTGCGACCAGGAATACGTGCTCCGAGATGTGCTGAGTCCGGTGGTTGACCCGGGAATCAGGTGCAAGAGGCCCCAGTCGTGGCTCGTGGTCGACGTGCCGGCGCCCTCTCCGGGGCTCCCCACTGCAAGGTCGTCACGCTTGTCGCCGGTGACGTCGCCAGCAGCGAGCGAGGCACCGAAACGGTCCTTCGCTTCGACCGATGAGTACATCGACGGACTGCCTTGGTAAAGCGAAGCCGCGCGGCCAATCCCGAGCGCGCCAGGCCCGCCCGGGATAAGGAAAGCACTCCCTGCATCGCGGAGGGTTCCGATGTCCTCGTCCGGGCAGCCCACAACCAGGTCGTCGTACCCGTCAGTGTCGAAGTCGCCTGCGACCAGGGCCGCACCACAGTGGTCGCCGGTCTCGGCAGCTCCCGGCACTCCAGGAGTGTCCTGAGACAGCAGCGCGGCGGTTGGACCAGCGAAATCCAAACCGATCGTGGAACCGACGAACACCACCACTGAGCCGCCGAGGACCGACGTCGTGCTGCCCTCCGAGATTGCGTCCGGGTAGCCCACGGCCAAGTCGCCGTAGCCGTCGCCGTTGAAATCGCCGGCCGCAAATGCCGGTGTGCTCGTGTCTGCCTCATCAACACCTGGCGGAACGAGGACGTCGAAGCCACCTGGCGTGTCGATCCCTCCGCTTGCGAAGACGAGCGCAAGTCCGTCGACGTCTGTCCCGGCGAAGGCGAACTGATCGGTTCCGTCCCCATCGAAGTCGTGGGGGTTCGCCGCCGGTGCCGCATTCGCCTGTGGAAGGGCAAGGCTCGCGGCGCCAAACTCAGCAATGAGCAAGGCCGCGAGTACAACGGCAGTTCGCCTAGCAGGCACTCTGTGTCCCCCGTATCGATGGTCAGCAGCAATTCTCGCACGTGATTGCCATCAAGTGGCTGACGCCAAACGGGTGGCGTTGCCGCAAATCGCGGTTCAACATGGTCCGTCGTCGACACGCCCTGAGCGGTTCCGTAACCCGGCTGAAACAGCGAGGCGACAGACTGGGGGCGTGGACAAGCAACAGGAGTTCGTGCTCCGTACCCTCGAAGAACGTGACATCCGCTTCGTTCGGTTGTGGTTCACCGACGTGCTCGGGTTCCTCAAGTCGGTGGCCGTAGCCCCGGCTGAGCTGGAAGGCGCCTTCGCTGAAGGCATCGGCTTCGACGGCTCGGCCATCGAGGGGTTCGCCCGCGTCTATGAGTCAGACATGCTGGCCAAGCCGGACCCGTCGACGTTCCAGGTGCTTCCGTGGCGCTCGGAGTCGCCGGGCGCGGCGCGGATGTTCTGCGACATCCTGATGCCGGATGGGACGCCTTCCTACGCAGATCCGCGCTATGTGCTCAAGCGCGCGCTGGGCCGGGCGGCCGACCTGGGCTTCACCTTCTACACCCACCCTGAGATCGAGTTCTTCCTCTTCAAGGACCAGCCAGAGGTTGGGCGAATGCCCGAACCGATCGACCAGTCGGGCTATTTCGACCACACCCCGCACGGCGTCGGTCAGGACTTCCGTCGACAGGCGATCACGATGCTCGAGTCGATGGGCATCTCGGTGGAGTTCAGCCACCATGAAGGTGCCCCCGGGCAGCAGGAGATCGACCTGCGCTACGCAGATGCCCTCACCACAGCAGACAACGTCATGACCTTCCGGCTGGTCATGAAACAGGTCGCCCTCGAACAAGGCATCTATGCCTCCTTCATGCCTAAGCCCTTCACCGAGCACCCCGGCTCAGGCATGCACACCCACCTGTCGCTGTTCGAGGGTGACCGCAATGCCTTCTTCGAGGCAGGAGCGGAGTTCCAGCTGTCGAAGGTTGGGCGTGCGTTCATTGCCGGACTCCTGCGCCATGCGCCCGAAATCACCGCGGTCACCAACCAGTGGGTAAACTCCTACAAGCGGCTCTACGGCGGGGGAGAGGCGCCCGCATACGTTTGCTGGGGCCACAACAACCGTTCGGCCATGGTGCGGGTGCCGATGTACAAGCCGGGCAAAGGCCAGTCGACGCGCATCGAAGTGCGGTCCCTCGATACCGCCTGCAACCCCTACCTCGCCTACGCACTCCTCCTGGCGGCGGGTCTCAAGGGCGTCGAAGAGGGATACGACCTGCCGCCCGGCGCCGAAGATGACGTCTGGTCGCTCACCGAGGGCGAGCGTCGGGCGCTGGGCATCGACCCGCTCCCTCAAAACTTGCGGGAAGCCGTTGCGGTCATGGAACAAAGCGAGTTCGTCGCCGAGACGCTCGGCGAGCACGTCTTCGACTTCTTCCTGCGCAACAAGCGTCGGGAGTGGGAGGAGTACCGCCAGCAGGTCACGGCTTTCGAACGGGACCGCTACCTACCGGTGCTCTGAGAGAGTCGCAGGCGTGACTCTCGGTGACCCGGCGGCAGGAGCCGCAGGCCGTACGACCACAGCGGTCGGGCGATTCGCCCGGCTCGGATTCGCTGACGCCCGCACAGCCGAGCTCGAACTGGCGCATCCGCACCTCACCGACCTCGTCGACGATGATCGCTTGGTCGGCACCTTGTCCGCTTCAGCGGACCCGGACGCGGCGCTGGCTGGCCTGGTTCGGCTAGTCGAGGCGGCCTCGGACCGAGACCGCGCCGCGCTCCTCACTGCGCTGAGCGACCCCGATCTCCCCGTCCTCGACCGACTGGTGTCCGTGCTCGGAGCCAGCCCGGCCCTGGGGGACCACCTCGCGCGACATCCCGAGCACTGGGAGGTTCTCGCCTCGGGGTCGGACGCGGCTCCGACCCCCGAGGCGGCCCGCCGCGAGCTCCTCATCGCCGTGGGAGCCGACGCGAACCTGCCGGAACCCGTGGCCGTCCTCAGCGGAACGGCAGGCTACGAGGCGTTGCGCCAGACCTACCGTCGCCGCTTGTTGACCATCGCCGCCCGCGACCTGACCGGCCTGGCCGGGTTTGAGCCGACTGCGGCGGCCCTGGCCGACCTCGCCGGGGCCGCGCTCGAAGCGGCACTAGCGATCGCTCGCAGCGAGTTGCCCGAGGGGGCCGAGCCCTGCCGGCTCGCCGTTGTCGCGATGGGCAAGTGCGGAGGGCTCGAGCTGAACTACGTCAGCGACGTCGACGTGCTCTTCGTCGCGGAACCGTTGCTAGGAGGCGACGAGACAGCTGCTCTGGCTACGGCAACGCGGCTCGCGACCGGGTTGATGCGCGCCTGTTCGGCGCCGACCGCGGAGGGCGAGCTGTGGCCGGTGGACGCCGGTCTGCGACCTGAGGGTCGACAGGGCGCGCTCGTGCGGACCCTGGCTTCCTACACCGCCTACTACGACAGGTGGGCGAGCACCTGGGAGTTCCAGGCCCTGCTGAAGGCTCGGCCGGTCGCAGGCGACCCCGCCCTCGGTGCAGCCTTTGTGGACGCGGTGCTTCCCTCGACTTGGAGCGCCGCGGACCGCCCGCACTTCGTCGAGGACGTTCAGGCGATGCGCCGCCGAGTCGTGGAGAACGTGCCGGCCAAGGAGGCCGACCGGCAGCTCAAGCTCGGCCGCGGTGGCTTACGGGATGTTGAGTTCGCCGTGCAGCTCCTCCAACTCGTGCACGGTCGCTCCGATGTGTTCGTGCGCAGCACCTCGACCCTGGTGGCGCTGGAGCAGCTGTCGACCCGGGGGTACGTCGGCCGCGACGATGCTGCCGAGCTGGACCGGGCCTACCGGTTCCTGCGCACCATGGAGCACCGGCTCCAGCTCTATCGGCTACGCCGCACTCACGTCGTGCCCGACGACGAGACCGAGCTTCGTCGGCTGGCTCGCTCGATGGGCTTCATCGAGCGGCCGATCGAGGAACTTTCGTCGGAGTGGCGTCGGCACCGCCGTGAGGTGCGTCGCCTGCACGAGAAGCTCTTCTACCGCCCGTTGCTGAACGCCGTCGCGCGGCTGGACGCGGACGAGGCTCGCCTCACGCCCGCGGCTGCACTCGAGCGCTTGGAGGCTCTCGGCTACGCCGACCCCCAAGCAGCGTTGCGCCACATCGAAGCGTTGACATCGGGGGTGAGCCGGCGGGCGGCCATCCAACGGACGCTGTTGCCCGTCATGCTCGCCTGGTTCGCCGAGCACCCCGATCCAGACGCTGGGTTGCTCGGGTTCCGGCAGGTGAGCGATGCGCTCGGCACGACGCCGTGGTACTTGCGGTTGTTGCGCGATGACAGCGCCGTTGCGGAGCGCATGGCCCGGATCCTCGCGTCCAGTCGCTATGCCACCGACTTGTTGTTGCGGGCCCCGGAGGCCGTACGGCTGCTTGGCGACGACGGCGAGCTGCGGCCACGACAGGCGGCCGCGCTGATCACCGAGATGCTCGCTGCGGGTGGGCGTCAGGAAGACCCAACCGCGGCCATCGTGGCTGTCCGCGCAGTTCGCCGGCGGGAGCTCTTCCGGGTGGCGGCGGCAGATCTGGTCGGAGCAATCAGCGTCGATGAGGTGTGCGACGCGCTCAGCGACATCGCAGCAGCAACCCTGCATGGGGGCCTGGCCGCATCGGTCCGGGCCGTCGAGCGCCAGCGAGGGAGCCCGATTCCGACCCGGTTGCTCGTGGTCGGCATGGGTCGCCTGGGTGGTCACGAGCTGGGGTACGGCTCCGACGCCGACCTGCTGTTTGTTCATCAGCCATTTCACGGTGCCGACGAGCGCGACGCTCATGATGCGGCGCATGCGGTGGTGGGGGAGTTGCGCCGGCTGCTTGCGCTTCCGGCTCCCGACCCGCCGATGGTGATCGACGTCGATCTGCGCCCTGAAGGGCGTCACGGACCTCTCGTACGCACCCTTGCTTCCTATGCGGCCTACTACGCTCGTTGGTCCCTGGTCTGGGAAGCCCAGGCGCTGCTGCGCGCCGATCCCGTGGTCGGAGACCCCGAGCTCGCGGCAGCCTTTCGCGAACTCATCGACCCGATTCGTTGGCCGGCCGACGGGCTCTCTGACACCGAGGTGCGCGAGATCCGGCGAATCAAGGCCCGCGTGGAGTCCGAACGGCTTCCCCGGGGCGCCGATGCGACCCTGCACACCAAGCTGGGGCGCGGCGGCCTCAGCGACGTCGAGTGGACGGTGCAGCTGTTCCAGCTCAGGCACGGAGCTCGGCTGGCCGGTCTGCGAACGACCCGCACACTAGAGTCTCTCGAGGCCTGCGTGAGCGCTGACTTGGTCGCGGAGGCGGACGCCGAGGTGCTCGCCGAGGCGTGGCGTACGGCAACCCGGGTGCGCAACGCGACCATGCTGGTGCGTGGTCGTGCAGCCGACACGCTCCCCACAGACGTGCGGGAACTGGCCGGAGTGGCCCGAGTCGTTGGGTACGCTCCGGGCCGGACAGGTGACCTGGTGGAGGACTACCGGCGGACCACCCGGCGGGCGCGAGGGGTCGTCGAAAGAGTGTTCTACGCGTGACTTCCAGCGCCAAGCGTGACTCCTCTCTGCTCCGGCAGGCTTTCGGGCATCCTGAGGTCCGCGCACTGCTCCTCGCTGAGGCCTTCTCCGATCTGGGGGACCAGATTGCGCGGGTCGCCCTTGCGCTCTTGGTGTTCGACCAAACCGACTCGGTTCTCGCCGCGGCGCTCACTCTGGCGGTGGCCTATCTGCCGGGCATCTTCGGCGCGGCCTTCCTCGGGTCGCTCGCCGATCGGCTGCCGCGGCGGGCGGTGCTCCTCTGGTGTGATTTGCTCCGCGCCTTGCTGATTGCCCTACTTGCCTTGTTCGCCGTTGACGGCACCCCTCTAGTCCTCCTTCTGCTTCTGCTGTTGGCCTCGGAGTTTGTGGCAGCCCCGTTTACTACCGCGCGAACCGCACTCTTCGGTGACGTACTCGCCGACCGGGACCTCTACTCCTCGGCGCTCACGATCGGGCGGTCGATCAACCTCTCGGCGCAGGTCATGGGCTTCATCGCGGCAGGCATCATCGTGGGTCTGCTCGGTTCGAGGCTAGCCCTGGCGCTGGACGCGCTGACGTTCCTCATCTCCTACGCGATCATCCGGGCGCGCGTGACCTCGAGGGGCGCAGCGGAGACCGAGGGTGCATCCGCTCGCCGGTTGCTCAGCGACATGGAGGGCGGATTTCGCGAGCTGATGAGCGACCCCTCACGTCGCGCGATGGTTCTGTTCGGCTGGGCGTCGGCCATGTTCTTGATCGCTCCGGAGGCCGTGGCCATCGGCTATTCCGTGGACCAGCCGGACTGGGTGTCGGGTTTGCTGCTCGCCTCGGTTCCTGCAGGTTCGGCGCTGGGGGCCTTGCTCCTCGGACGGCTCACAGTCCCTCGACAGACCGAGCTGCTGTTGCCCCTGGCAGCGTTGTCCTGCCTCCCATTGTTTGCCTCCTCGATCGGTCCGCCGCCAGCCGTCGCCTTTGGTTTGTGGTTCGTGGCCGGCATCTTTCAGGCGTATGTCATCACCGTCGTGGCGTCCATCACCTACCTGACCGAGCCGGCGCGTCGCGGTCGGGTCATGGGAGTGGCGGCGTCGGGCTTCAACGCATCGACGGCTCTGTCGTTCCTCATTGTCGGATGGCTGGCTGAGGCGCTAGGCCCTGCCCGCGCTGTGTCTCTCGCCGGTGCGGTCGGCCTAGTCGTTGTCGCCATCGCATACGCCGTGTGGCCTTCCCGCTCTGCCCTCTGACGCCCCCGCAACGTGGGAAGTCGTCTTGGTTGCGTATTCCGGTGAGTCAGTCGTCGAGCGACTTCCGGGCGTCTGCCAGCAGCAGATACAGGTGGAAGGGGTCTGTGGGGGAGCGCTCGAACCCGAGCTTCTCGTAGAACCCGGCGGCCCGCTCGTGCAGAGCATGGACGACCAAGATGCGGACGCCGATCCGGTCGGCTGCGGCCAGCGTGGACAGGATCGCGTCGCGTACGAGGAATCGCCCGAGGCCTGTGCCTTGCGCCACGGCGTCGATGGCGAGCCGTCCCATCAGTACGGCTGGCACCGGGTTCGGTGCGTTGCGTCGTACCCTGCCCGGCAACTCCGCGCGCTCGACAGCTACAGCTGAAAGCGTGTAGTAGCCCAGGGTCTTGTGCGTATCGGCGTCGACGCAGACATAGCACCGTCCGAGGTCAGCAAGATGGTTGGTCAGGGCCCGCTCCGCGAGGTAGCGGTCGAGGGACTCTTCGCCGGAGTCGAAGTCCGTCGTGTTGTCGGACGGCTCGATCGGACGCGGCTGCTGCGGAGTCACTTGTCCCAGGGGGCAAGCTCGTTGAGCAGCTCTGCCAGCTCAGGGATGCGCTTGGCCGGCCGGTCGAGGATCGCGGCGAACTCGGTCCACGCGGCGTCACCCAGCCGGAACACACGACGGTCGGCGAGGGTGTCCTCGGCGCGGGTCACAGCGGCCGTCGTCACGAACTCGGTGAGGGACTGCCCGGTCACTGCAGCAGCGTCGCGGATCAGCGCGTCCTGATCCGGCGTGAGGCGCATTGCAAGGCGGGCATCCTTGCGGCGAGTGGCTTCGGGCATTGCGGACATGACGCCACTGTACGCCTATTGTACCAACGGCGCTTTGCGACGCTGGCTGGCCGCTTCCAGGTTTAGATGCCGAAGTAGAGCTCGAACTCGTGGGGGTGGGGGCGCAGCCGAATCTGGTCGATCTCAGCGGTGCGCTTGTATTCGATCCAGGTCTCGATCAGGTCTGACGTGAAGACGTTGCCCTCCAGCAGGTATTCGTGGTCAGCCTCGAGGTTGTTGAGAACCTCGTCGAGGGAGCCCGGGACCTGGGCGATGGAGGCCGCCTCGTCCGGCGGCAGCTCGTAGAGGTCCTTGTCGACCGGCGCGGGCGGCTCGATCTTGTTTTTGATGCCGTCCAGCCCGGCCATCAGCATCGCCGCGAAGGCGAGGTAAGGGTTGGACGACGGGTCGGGCACCCGGAACTCGATGCGCTTGGCCTTCGGGTTGGAACCCGTCACCGGGATCCGGATGCAGGCCGAGCGGTTGCGGGCGGAGTAGACCAGGTTGACCGGAGCCTCGTACCCCGGCACGAGCCGGTGGTAGGAGTTCGTCGTCGGGTTGGTGAACGCCAGCAGCGATGGGGCGTGGTGCAGGAGCCCACCGACATACCAGCGGGCCATGTCGGACAGGCCGCCGTAGCCGAGCTCGTCGTAGAACAGCGGCTCGCCGTCCTTCCACAACGACTGGTGGCAGTGCATGCCGGAGCCGTTGTCGCCGAAGATCGGCTTGGGCATGAAGGTGACGGTCTTGCCGGCCTCCCAGGCCACATTCTTGATGATGTATTTGAAGAGCATCACCTTGTCGGCCGAGACCGCGAGGGAGTCGAACCGGTAGTTGATCTCGGCCTGACCAGCGGTGCCCACCTCGTGGTGGCTGCGCTCCACCTGCAGGCCGGCGTTGTCCAGCGCCACGACCATCTTGTCGCGCAGGTCGGCGTAGTGATCGACCGGCGGGACCGGGAAGTAGCCGCCCTTATAGGGCGTCTTGTGTCCGCGGTTGCCGCCCTCCTCGACACGCCCGGAGTTCCAGGCGCCCTCGATGGAGTCGATGTAGTAGTAGCCGGCGTTCTGCTTGGTCTCGAAGCGCACGTCGTCGAAGATGTAAAACTCCGCCTCGGGGGCGAAGAACGCGGTGTCGGCGATGCCGGTGGACTTGAGGTACGCCTCCGCCTTCGCGGCGACCTGACGAGGGTCCCGGCTGTACGGCTCATTGGTGTAGGGATCGACGATGCCCATGTTGATGTTGAGGGTCTTCTCGGCACGGAACGGGTCGAGGTAGGCGGTGCTGAGATCCGGCATGAGCTTCATGTCGGATTCGTTGATGGCCTGGAAACCCCGGATCGAGGATCCGTCGAACATCTGGCCCTCGGTGAAGAAGTCTTCGTTCACCGATGCTGCCGGGACGTTGAAGTGCTGCATGACACCCGGCAGGTCACAGAACCGGACGTCGACGAACTTGACGTCCTCGTCCTTGATGAAGGCCAGGACCTCGTCGGCGTTGGAGAACATCCACACTCCTCGATCACTTCGGGTCGGCCCGTGGGGCCTTGGGTCAATGGTGGTCGGCGCTTGGCCGAGACCTTCAAAGCGGCACGCTACTCGGCAGCAGTTTCCCGGCGGTGTCCCGATTGTTTCTCGCGTGTTACGCCGAGGGAAGGGTCTGAGCTCACCCGGCTAGCCTGGGTCTGGTGAGCAACCTGTGACCACCCCGTGAGCACACCCGAGGCGGACAAGCCGCGCGACGAGGACCCTGCGGACTCCTCGGGGCGGTTGTCCCGCGAGGAGGTCTTCTCCTGGCTGTCCGGACCCAGGGCCGCCGGCGAACGGGCTGGGATCGAGTACGGCTACCGAGGTGAACGGCTAGGTTTCCCCGCTGAGGGAACTGGATCCGTAGCGTCCTTCGGGCGCCGACTCGTCGCGATCTTCCTCGACTGGATGGCGGCGTTGCTGATCGCGCGAGTGATCGAGGCTCAGCTCCTCGAACCCACGGCGGCAACGTCGACGTTGCTGGCGCCGCTGGTCTTCTTCCTCGAGATCGCGCTCCTCACCATGGTCGGAGGGGCGTCCTTCGGTCAGCGGCTGATGCGCGTTCGGGTGGTTGCGCTGGGTGGCGGGCGGGTCTCGCCGCTGCGCGTGCTCGCCCGGACGTTTCTGCTCTGTCTGGCCGTACCGGCGTTGATCTGGGACCGCGACGGCCGCGGACTCCACGACCGGGCCGCCAACTCGGTCGTCCTCGACCGCTGAGCGAGAGGTCAGGCGGTCTGGCCTAAGGGGCCTTGGGCATCCGGGCGCCCTTAGGCAAGGGGCCTTTGGGGATCGGGAGTTGGCCGCGCTGGCTGTCGAGGGACTTGAGCCGATTGTTGAGCTCGGTCACCTCGGCCGGCTGGATCGCCTTAGGCAGTTTCATTACGGTCTTGGTGAGCTTCTTCAATGGCACTTCGCCCTCACCGTCGCCCACCAGGATTTCGTGGACCGGCGTGTCACGCAGCACGCGAGCGGTTCGCTTGCGCTCAGCGGTCAGCAAGTTGGTTGCGCCCACGGCGCGACCCTCGGCGACGAGTACGACGCCCGGCCGACCGGTGACCCGGTGGACAAGATCCTGGTTGCGGGTGACGGCAACGGCTGGAGTGACGGTCCAGCCCCGGCGTAAGGTACCAAGCACAGCCGCGGCCGCCCCGGGTTGGCCCTCGATCGACCCGAACGCAGCCTTCTCCACGCGCCGGCTGAGCACAAACATGGTCGCCAGGATCGCGAGCAGCAAGCCGATGAAGCCAAGCGTCCACGGGTTGCCGATGGCGAAGCCGAGCGCCAACAGCACGGCAAAGACCACCACGAACACCGCTATGAGGACTAGCGGGAGCCGGGGATCATTCGGCTTGGTCATCGTGTACGCCTGACGCAGTTGCGCCAGGCGTCCCGACTTTGCGGGCTTCGCGGGCTTGGGTTCCTTGGCCATGATGGGTCAGCCTACGGGAGCCGTCAGGGTGTGGTTTCCGGAGCCTTGCGTCCCCAGCGCCTGCGGGGGGTGCCGGCCGCAGCCTCCTCCTCTGCGCGGGCTTTGCGTTCGGCCCGAGCAACGGCGCGGTCCTCAGCGATCTGCTCGGCCTGCGCCGGGGTCGGAGCCGTACCGCCCAGGCGCGCAGGCAGCCACCATGCGTCCTCGGCGTCCTTCGGTCTGACCGGGTAGCGGTCCTGGGCGGCGTGCAGGGCCGCTTCCATGACGGCGTGCAGCTCGTCGGTCGCGGCCTCAGCGTCGGCCCCGCGCTCGACGGTGATCGGCGGGAGTACGTCGATCGTGATGGGGATTCGGTGCGGTGCGATGGCCCGGCGGTGCCCAGCCGTCCACACCCGCTGGGACCCCCAGATCACGATCGGGATGATCGGCGCCTTCCCGGAGACCGACATCCGGACGGCGCCGCTCTTGAACGGCAGCAGCTCGAACGACCTCGAGATGGTGGTCTCCGGGAACACCCCGACCAGCTCGCCCTGCCGCAGCGCTGTGACCGCAGCTCGGTAGGCCGCCGCGCCGGCTTCCCGGTCGACCGGGATGTGCTTCATGCCGCGCATCAGCGGGCCAGCCACTGGTGCCTCGAAGATGCTGTCTTTGGCCATGAACCGGACGAGTCGATCAGAGGGGTGCGCAGCCAGCCCAGCAAAGGTGAAGTCCAACCATCCGGTGTGGTTGATGGCCAGCACCCCACCGCCCTCGCGCGGGATGTACTCGCTGCCGGTCACCGTGAACTGCAGCCCCAGGCCGAAGAAGGCTGCCCGGGCGGCGAGCATGACCGGGGGATAGACCCGCTCGCTCACGAACGCCTCAGCCCCAGCCCCGGACGGGCAAGATGATCAAGGATAACCCCACCTTTTTCGGCGCCAGAAGGGTGGTTGCTTCCTTGATCATCTTCGGTCGTACGGGCTGCGCGGGCGGCCAAGGCTTGCGCGTAGAGCCGGCCGGCGCGGTAGGAACTACGTACCAGGGGACCGCTGAGGACACCGGCGAATCCGATCTGCTCGGACTGCTCGGCCAAGTCGACGAACTCCTCGGGGCGCACCCAGCGCTCGACCGGGTGGTGGCGCGTGGAAGGGCGGAGGTACTGGGTGATGGTCACCAGATCGCAGCCCGCAGCGTGGAGGTCGCTGAGGGCCTCGTGGACCTCGTCGATGGTCTCGCCCATGCCCAGGATCAGGTTGGACTTGGTGACCAACCCGGCGGTTCGAGCTTGAGTGATGACGTCGAGAGAGCGCTCGTATCTGAAGCCTGGGCGGATCCTTTTGAAGATGCGGGGCACGGTCTCGACGTTGTGAGCGAGCACCTCCGGACGCGTGTCGAAGACCGGGCCGAGTTTGTCGGGGCGACCGTCGAAGTCGGGGATGAGGAGCTCGACTCCGGTGCCGGGGTTCAGGGCGTGGATCTGGCGGACAGTCTCGGCATAGAGCCACGAGCCGCCGTCCTCGAGGTCGTCCCGGGCGACGCCGGTGACGGTGGCGTACCGCAACTGCATGGTGCGCACGGACTCCGCGACTCGGCGCGGCTCGTCACGGTCGAGGGCTTGCGGTTTGCCCGTGTCGATCTGGCAGAAGTCGCAGCGCCGGGTGCACTGGTCGCCGCCGATGAGGAAGGTCGCCTCGCGGTCCTCCCAGCACTCATAGATGTTGGGGCAGCCCGCGGCCTCGCAGACGGTGTGCAGGCCTTCTTGCTTGACCAGGCGCTTCAGCGCGGTGAACTCGGGGCCGGTGCGCATGGTCGTCTTGATCCACGAGGGCTTGCGCTCGATGGGCGTCTCTGCGTTGCGCGCCTCCACCCTGAGCAGGCGGCGGCCCTCGGGGGCGACGGTCACGCGGTCCAGCCTACGACGGCCTGGGCGGCCTCGACCGATGACAGCGCGTCAACCACGTGCCGTCGTACGGCGTCGACGGTGTCCCTGACTGTCACCCGCCGGCCGAGCTCGGCGGTGAGCGAGGTGACCGACGCATCGGTGATCCCGCAGGGCACGATGTCACCGAACGGGGCGAGGTCGCAGTCGGCATTGAGAGCGAAGCCGTGCATGGTGACCCCCCGCGCGACCCGGATGCCGATCGCGGCGACCTTCCGGTCCTGGCCGCGCGCGTCGGCGGTGACCCAGACCCCGCTGCGGCCAGCGACTTGCGTGGTGGCCAAGCCGAGCTCGGCGCAGGCGGCGATCAGGCCGAGCTCGAGACGCCGCACGTGGCCGACGACGTCATAAGGAGCTGGGAGCTTGACGATCGGATAGCCGACGAGCTGACCGGGGCCGTGCCAGGTGATCTTGCCGCCGCGGTCGACGTCGACGACCGGGGTGCCGTCGATCGGTCGCTCGGATGTTTCGGTACGGCGACCGGCGGTGTAGACCGGCTCGTGCTCGAGGAGCAGCAACGTGTCGGGTTCGGTGCCGTCGGCGACGGCGGTTTGCAGGCGGCGCTGCTCGTCCAAACCCTCGGAGTAGGGGACGAGGCGTTCGCCGAGGCCGTACTCGACGACGTGGAGGCTGCGCACGCTCCTCAGCCTACGACCCCGTCTCGGACCTCGCCGACCTCTCGGGATGGGCTCTTCGTCGCGGTCGAGGCCGAGCTGTCCTAGTTGATCGGACCGGGATCGAGGCGGGTCTCGACGACCTCCTCGCCGACCCGCTCAACCCGGTAGGCGGCCTTGCCCGAGCCTTCGGTGTCCTCGAGGACGGCTACGGCGTCCACGCCTTCGTACAGCACCCCGATCCGGTCGTCGGTGGCGTAGGAAAGGGGCAAGATGCCGTCTCCGACGAGTTTCTGGAGGAGTGGGCGGCGCTGCTCCTCGGAGTCGTAGTGAACGCCGTTGCCAAAGGGCAGCAACGCGAGCCCGTTGGTCACGACTTGGAGCTCCGGGCCGAAGGAGTCCGTGGGGCCACCGACATGCCAGCAGATGGAACCCGCGCTCACCCCGCCCAGGATGGTTCCGCCCTCCCAGGCCTCGTGCATGGCTTCGTCGACGCCATGCAGCCTCCATTGAGCGAGCAGGTTGGCCACCGAACCGCCACCGACCCAGACGATGTCGGCGGACCCCAACAGCTCGCGCGGCTCGGCGTTGGGCATATTGGCCAACCGCAGGTGGGTCACCTCCACAGACCAGCCACGAAAGGCGTCAATGGAGGACAGGAGATAGCTGGGGTCGTCGCTGCTGGCGGTCATCACGAAGCAAACCGTCGGCCGGTCCTTGCCGGTGAGGCGCAGTGCCTCGATCATGAGCCCGGCCGGTTTGATCACGCGATAGCGGTCGGTGGCTGCGAATCCACCACTGGTGGCCAGGATGCGGCGGGGGCGGCTCATCCGGTGGATTCTGCCAGCAGCCCGAGGTCGGCGAGCACAGCCTCGGCGGCTCTGCGCCCCGAGGCCATGGCGCCCTGGATGGAGGAGGAGTCCCGGTGGTCCCCGCAGACGTAGAGCCCGTCGGGAAGTCGTACGTCCTTCCGGAAGTCATGCGGCGGCGTCATCGCGGGTAGCGCCTCGCGCACAACCACGGGGCGAACCAGGGTCCAGTCCCTCGTGTCGACCCCGTGAAGCAGGCCAAGATGGCCACGCACATCGCGTTCCTCACCCGCGTCACTGCGCACCCCGAGCACGGAGGACGAGACCAGGACTCGGTTGTCGCTGGCGTACTCCGGCGCCGCGTGGGTCAGCACGACGGAGTTGACCACCGGGCCGCGCCTCGCCCCGTCGACGACCAGCAGCGGCTCACCTCGAGTGAGTGCGGCTGGGTCGCCGTCAGCTAGGTGATACCAGGTGGTCACGGGGTGCATCCTGGGCACGGTCACCGCGGGCAGCAGCCCTCCGGCCGTTGTGGGGTCGGTGGCGACCAAAGCAGCCCGTCCGCGCACGGTGCCGTCGTCGGTGTCGACCTCGCCGGGTCGTACGGCGAGCGCCGCCACGCCCAGCCGCACGCATCCGCCTGGGAGGCGCCCGGCAAGTTGTTCGGGGATGGCCTGCATCCCGAGGGCAGGCACGCCCGGTGACCCACGCACAAAGGTGCGCAAGACCAGGTTGAGGAAGCGTCGGCTGGTCGTCAGGTCCGGTTCCAGAAACACACCTGCGAGAAACGGTCGCAGCACCGAGTCGAGGAATCGGTCGTCGATGCCGGCTGCTCGGAGCGCGGCTTCTGCGGGGGAGTCCGCTTGGGTCACCAAGTCCCTGGGGGAAGCGCCAGCCATCCGGAGGGCATACACGGCGAACCGCACCTTGTCAGCCAGGGACCCCACGGGCGCCCGGGCTGACTCCAGCGCCCACGACGGTCCACGGCGGGGGTCGCCGAGTCGGTGCTGCTTGCTGCCCAGTGCCACCAGCACCCCCGGAGCGAACGGCCGCAGGTCCAACGCGTCGTGGTCGAGGACGCGGGCGGCCTCGGGGTAGGCCGGGTTGTGGAGCTGGAACCCGCGGTCCAGGCGGAGCCCGTCCACAACATCGGTGCGGACGCGACCACCGACCGCGTCGGAGGCGTCGAGGACCTGAACCGAAAGGCCGCCCTCGGTCAGGCGCAAGGCCGCACAGAGTCCGGCGAGGCCGGCTCCGACGACGACCACATCACAGTCGCTCGGTCTTGGTGGCACAACGCTCGAGCGTAGAGGGCTTGGCCGGCGGGCGCCTGTGGACGACGCCAGCGGACGACCTCCGTCGTCGAGCAGGCTGGTCCCATGGATGCGTTCAGCCCACCTCAGCTCCCAGGCCTCGTCCTGCGGCGTCCACTCGGTGAGAGCGCGGATCCGCCGTGGCTTGCCAGGGCCGACGACTGCTCCTGGGTCGTGGTGCGACGGGCGGCACGCCCTCCGGACCTTCCCCAGCATCTGGCGCTGGTCCCAATCTACGGCGCTGTCACAGACAAGGCTGGCAACTCCTGGGTGATCAGCGCCTACACCTCCGGCAGCGGACTCGATCGGCGCCTCGAGCGCGTGGGCCTGGTGGCGGCGGCTCAGGTCGTTGCCTGGGGGGCGGTCCTGATCGAGGCGTTGGCAGCTCTTCATGAGTGCGGGTTGGTCCACGGCGACGTCCAGCCCTCACGCGTGCTGCTGGGGCATCGTGACACCGTCCTGCTCGACGCGACGTGCGCGACCGAGGGTGGCCCGCGGGAGGCCGCGGCTGACCTCAGAGCGCTGGTCGAGGTCTTGGCCTCTGCCGGTGGGGATCGCGCGGACGGCCCGCTGGCCGCGGCGGTCACTGCATCCCGCGAGGGTGAGCTCACCGCGCGAGAGCTGGCTCTCACCTGGGGCCGAGCGAAGCGAGACCTGGTCGGCGCTCCGAAGGGTGGGCGGCGCGAGCGATCCCTTCGTCTGCTAGCAGCGGCTGGGGCTGCACTGGGGCTGCTTGCGGGTGCGGCCGTACTGGGCACCCAGCTGGCTCAGGTTCCCGAGCAGACCGCTGCCCTCTCCCCACCGGCTCAAGTCCCGTCGTCTCCCGCCGCGACAGTTGCCGACGCGCCCGAGGTCACCTCACTGCCGCCCGTCGAGCTCGACTGGGCCACGATCCTCGCCGGTCTGGATACTCAGCGGGGACGAGCCTTCGCTGCCGCCGATGCCACACTGCTCGCTGCTGTCGATGTCCCTGGATCTCAGGCGCACGCACGCGATCTCGCCCTTGTCGAGGCCCTCTCAGCGGGTCAGGTCAAGGCCCGCGGTTGGGTCACCAGCATCAGTTCCGTCGTGCCTGGCACGGTCTCCGGGGATCGCGTCGAGTTGACCGTCGTCGACACCCTCGCGGCCTACGACCTGCTGGATGCGACCGGCCAAGTTGTCGAACACCAGCCCGCCCGCGCCGAGGCGACCTGGAGCATCGCCCTCGTCGAGACACCCGGCGGCTGGCGGATCAGCTCAACTGCGAAGCAGTAGGCATTGATCAGCTAGAGGACAGAGCGGATCGCGGACTCGATCGTCGGGTGGGCGAATGGGAACTCCTCGCGGGTGAGGATGGCGGGCAGGACTCGCGCGCTGCCGAGCACCTCCGAGGAGAACTCCCCGAGCACCGTCTTCAGCGCAAAGGACGGCACGGGCAGCAGCGTTGGTCGATGCAAGGCCTCGCCCATCGCCTTGGTGATCTGGGTATTGGTTGCGGGGTTCGGCGCGGTGAGGTTAACCGGCCCGGCCAGGGTGGAGTGCACGAGCGAGGTGAGCGCGGCGACCTCGTCGGTGAGGGAGATGAAGGACCACCACTGGTTCCCCGACCCCAGGCGACCTCCGACTCCGAGCTTGAACAGTGGCAGCATCCGACCCCACGCCCCGCCTTTGGGGGCAACGACCAGGCCGGTCCGCGGGTGCACCACCCGGATGCCCGCCGCACGTGCCGGGTCGGCGGCGGACTCCCACCGCTCGACCACTTCGGCGAGGAACCCTGAGCCTCGCGGCGCGGTCTCGTCGACCGCCTCGTCGCCGGTGTCTCCGTAGAATCCGATGGCTGAGGCGCTGACAAGCACACTGGGCATCGGGTCCAGTGCCGCCATGGCAGTGGCGATCGTTCGCGTGCCGAGGACCCGACTGTCGAGGATTTCTTTCTTGTAGGAGTCCGACCACCGGTGGTCACCGACGCCGGCACCGGCGAGGTGGATGACCGCGTCGGTGCCTGCGAAACCTGCAAGGTCGACGGTCCCCCCGACCGGGTCCCAGGACAGCTCATCGTCGGCGGCAGCCGTACGTCTCACGAGCCGCAGGAGGTCATGGCCGTCGGCCCGCAATGCTGGGACGAGCGCTGATCCGATCAGGCCGGAGGCCCCGGTGATGGCGATCTTCATTCCTTGATCGTGGCCCTTCCCGGGGGCCGGCGCGAGTCAAGACTCGAGCCGGGTGTCACGGCAGCCATGGGTCGTGCCACTTGCCGTGGCCGGTCAGGAGGACATCGGCGGCTCTTGGGCCCCAGCTGCCGGGGGCGTAGGGCAGGACATCGGGTGGGTTGTCGAGCAGCGGCTGCATCACCCGCCACGTCTCGTCGATGCCCACTTGACGCGGGAAGTGCGTCGTGTCACCCGCCATCGCCGCGAGGAGCAGCACTTCGTACGGCGTGGCGCCCTCACCCCCCTCTTCGGCGAAGGTCATGTCGAGCTGGATCGGCGCCGGATGCACCGAGTCGGCCCGCTTGGCGTCGAGGCGGATGCGGGCGCCGGTCACCGGGTCGACCCGCACGACGAGCTGGTTGGGCTCGGGACGATGACCGGCCAGCCCGAACCCCAGATTCGGCGGTTGTTTGAAGACCAGTCGGAGCTCGGTCTGGCGCACGGGCAGGCGCTTCCCGGTCCGGATGAAGAACGGCACGCCGGCCCAGCGCCAGTTGTCGATCTGGAGGCGGACAGCAGCGAAGGTCTCGGTCGTGGAGTCCGGCGCTACCCCGCGGATCGAGCGATAGCCGTCGTACTGTCCACGGACGTAGTGAGCGGGGTCGGCGGCCTCGATGGCGTGGAAGACCGCGAGCTGCGCGTCCTTGACGGTCCTCGGGTCGCCACGCGAGGGCGCCTCCATCGCAGCGGCACCGAGCATCTGCATGAGGTGGTTGACGACAACGTCGCGCAGCGCCCCGACGGGGTCGAAAAAGCTGCCCCGGTCCTCGACCCCGACCGTCTCAGCCATCGTGATCTGGACCGACGCCACGTAGTTCCGATTCCAGATCGGCTCGAGCATCGTGTTGGCGAAACGAAGATGGAGGATCTCGGCCATCCCCATCTTCCCGAGGAAGTGATCGATGCGGTACAGCTGGTCTTCGGTGATGTAGAGGTGCAGCTCGTCGGCCAGCGCGCGCGAGGACGCCTCATCGTGTCCGAACGGCTTTTCGACCACGACCCGGGCGCTCGCCGTGAGGCCGGCATCGTGCAGCCCCTTCGTCACCCGGGCAAACAGCGAGGGAGGGACCTCGAGGTAGAAGACCGGTCGCTCGACGCCGACGAGGGCCTCCGCGACGCGGGTGTAGGTGGCTGCGTCGCCGAAGTCTCCGGAGACGTAGGACAGCCGGGCGGCAAAGCGCGCGAACACGGCCTCGTCGAAGTCTTCGCCGGTGGCGATGATCGACTCGCGGGCTCGGGTGCGGAGGTGCTCGACGTCCCAGTTCTCGAAGGCAACGCCCACGATCGGGCAGTCCAGGAGCCCCCGTCGCTCGAGCCGGTAGAGCGAGCGGAACGTCATCACCTTGGCCAGGTCCCCGGTGATGCCGAAGACGACGAGCGCGTCGGCTCGGGTCGAAGCATCGCCAGCATCTTTGCTAGGGCTCATCTGTGCTCCCGTGGGCGCAGGGGTCGGATGCCCCAGGTGCTTGTGACCGAGGCTCCGGGTTCGAGCCGGATCACATCCTCGCCGGTGCGGAAGGCGTTGGGAGGGCAGGTCATCGGTTCGATAGCGAGGCCTCGCCGCCGTCGGTCGGCGGGCAGAGTGTCGCCGGTGAACACCATGAGGTGGTCGTGCGACTCGTCCATCCAGATCTCGACACCATGCCCATCGGTCGGGTCGGTGACCTCGACGGCCGCGTGACCGTCGGAGCCGTGCTCCAACCCGACGAAGGCGTGGTCGAGGACGAGGTCTCCGATCGGCCGGGCGACCCGGAAGTCGTACGGCGTGCCGTCGACCAGCTGGCGCGACTCGGGGATTCCGCGATCATCGCTGGTCATCACTTCGCGGGCGGGGGAGCGGAGCAGGAGTCCGTTGACCAGGTCGGTGCCGAGGGTGAGATAGGGGTGCGCCCCGCTGCCATAGGGGCAGGCGAGCGGTCCTACGTTCGTCGCCGTCGTGGTGACCACGAGGCCGTCCGCGCTCAACGAGTAGTCGACCCACAGGTGAACCGTGAAGGGGTAGCCCGGTTGCGGATGCAGCAGGTGCTCGAGGGTGACCCGGTGAGGTTCTTGCTCGGCGACCTTCCACGCGACCCAGCGGACGAGTCCGTGAATGGCGTTGCCGTGGCTTGCTTCGGCCAGGGGCAGCTGCTGCTCGCGACCGTCGAAGGTGTAGTGGCCGTCCTGGATCCGATTCGGCCATGGGGCGAGCAGCTGGCCGCGGCCCCCACTGGCCATCTCCTCGACTGGGTAGCCGTCGAGGATGTCGCGGCCACTGATGGTGTAGGTGCGCAGCCCGCCGCCAACCTCGACCACGACAACCTGCTGATCGCCGAAGGCGAGGTTGAACTGGCGACCGGACGGGGCGATCACGTGGGGCTCAAGGTTCCCGAGACTCAGATGGTCCCGAGGCTCAGAGTCCGAGGTCGGACTCGAAGCTGCCTTCCTCGAGCCGCACCTTCAGCGCGGTGAGGAACCGAGCCGCATCAGCCCCGTCGACCAGGCGGTGGTCGTAGGTGAGCGCGAGGTAGACCATCGAGCGAATCGCGATGACGTCGCCACCGTTCTCGTCGCTGACGACGACCGGACGCCGGACAACCGCACCGGTGCCAAGGATCGCCACCTGCGGCATGTTGATGATCGGGGTGTCGAACAGTGCACCGCGACTGCCTGTGTTGGTCAGGGTGAACGTGCCACCGGAGAGCTCGTCGGGGGTGATCTTGTTGGTGCGAGTGCGGTGGGCAAGGTCGGTGATCTTGCGAGCCAACCCGCCGATGTTGAGGTCCCCTGCATCACGGATGACGGGGACGAGCAGACCACGTTCGGTGTCGACGGCGACGCCGAGGTGCTCAGCGGCGTGATAGGTGATCGTGCCTGCTTCCTGGTCGATGCTGGCGTTGAGATTCGGGAAGACCTTGAGGGCTTCGACGCTCGCCTTGGCGAAGAACGGGAGGAAGGACAGCTTGACGCCCTCACGGGCCTCGAAGTCGCCCTTGGCTCGCTGTCGCAGCGAGGCGATCCGGCTGACGTCGACCTCGACGACACTCGTGAGCTGGGCGGAAACCTGCAGGGACTCAACCATCCGCTCGGCGATCACCTTGCGCAGCCGGGACATCGGCTCGGTACGCCCGCGCAGTGGGGACGCAGTGGGAGCCGGCGCTGCCGGAGCCGCGTGTGTCCCACCGGCTGTTGCCGGGGCAGCTGCTCCGACCGCAGCCGTGCGTGCTCTCGCTGCTGCCTCGAGTACGTCCTGCTTGCGGATCCGGCCGCCGACGCCGCTGCCGGTGACCGTGGCGAGGTCCACGGAGTGCTCCGCCGCCAGCTTGCGGACCAAGGGCGTCACGTAGGTCGCGTCGACTGAGTCATCGTTTGATGCGGCAACGGTTGTCTCGGTCGCTTCTGCGGGCGGAAGGGGCGGTGTCGGATCCGGCGCAGGAGTGGCGACTGGGGGAGCTGTCGCTGGCGGAGAGACCAAAGAGGGCGCGGGCCGGAACGGCGAGGGCGCAGCCGCTGCAGCAGCTGGAACTGGAGCGGCGGCGGGGGTGGGCGCAGCCGATGTCGGTGCGCCTTCGCTTCCGATCTGGGCCAGGACAGCTCCGACTGGGACTGTTTCGTCCTCGGCGACATCGATCGACAACAGGATCCCCGTAGCCGGTGAGGGGATCTCGGTGTCGACCTTGTCGGTGGACACCTCGAGCAGCGGCTCATCGGCGGTGACCGCGTCACCGACGGACTTCAGCCACCGCGTAACCGTGCCCTCCGTCACGCTCTCGCCAAGCGCCGGGAGGACCACCTGGGTCGCCTCGACACGATCCTGTGAGGGAGCCGGGACCTCGGAGGCTGCCTGCAGCTCAGCGACCAGGACGACGCTGGGTGCTGGTGGGGTTGCCCGTTCGACGGCGGGTGTGTCTGCGGGGGAGTCGGCGGAATCGGAGATGATCGCAAGCTCGCCTCCGACGAGCACCACGGCGTCCTCGGCTGCCACGATTCGCGTGAGCACTCCTGAAGCCGGGCTGGGGATCTCTGTGTCGACCTTGTCGGTGGACACCTCGAGCAGCGGCTCGTCCGCCACCACAGTGTCGCCCTCGGCCTTCAGCCAGCGCGTGACCGTTCCTTCGGTGACGCTCTCGCCCAGCTGGGGCATCGTGACGGAGACCGGCATATGGTCGACTCCTTCTGGTCGCTGCGGGTGAGGCGGTGGGTAGCTGAATCCGGTGGTGCCGGACTCAGCCGTGCGCGTGCAAGGGTTTGCCGGCGAGCACGAGGTGGGCTTCGCCGACTGCTTCGGACATCGTGGGGTGCGGATGGATCAGGGCGGCCACGTCATCGGCGTGGGCCTCCCAGTTGTAGATCAACTGGCCTTCGGCGAGCAGTTCGCCGACCCGGCTTCCGACCATGTGGACCCCGACGACTGGGCCGTCCACGACCGCAACGAGCTTGACTGCTCCGGCAGTCTTGAGGATCTGGGACTTTCCGTTGCCCGCCAGGTCGTAGGTGACGGTCTTGACCTTGTCGGAGCCGTACCGCTCCAGCGCCTGCGCCTCGGTGATGCCGACCGAGGCCACCTCGGGCTCGCAGTAGGCGATCCGTGGAACTCCGTCGTAGTCGATAGGGCGCGGGTTGAGACCCGCAACGTGCTCGGCCACGAGGATCCCTTCGGCGAAGCCCACGTGAGCGAGCTGGAGGGTCGGGATCAGGTCACCGACGGCATAGACACCGGGCACGTTGGTCCGGCACAGCTCATCGGCCAGGACGTAGCCGCGGTCCATGGCGATGCCGGCTTCTTCGTAGCCGAGGCCGGCGGACGTCGGCCCCCGACCGACGGCTACGAGCAGCAGGTCAGCCTCGATCTGCTCACCGGACTCAAGGGAGACCTTCACGCCGGTCGCGGTGTGCTCGACGCCGGCGAAGCGAGCGCCGAGGTGGGTCTTGATGCCGCGCTTGCGGTAGGCGCGCTCGAGCAGCTTGCAGTTGGCTTCGTCCTCCAGCGGCACGAGGTGCGGCAGCGCTTCGACGATCGTGACGTCGGTGCCGAAGGACTTCCATACCGAAGCGAACTCCACGCCGATGACGCCTCCGCCGAGCACGACCGCGGACCGCGGGACGTAATCGAGGTTCAATGCCTGGTCGCTGGTGATGACCCGGGCACCGTCGATGTCCAGCCCGGGAAGCGAGCGGGCATAGGAGCCCGTGGCGAGCACGACGTGCCGACCGGTGTAGGTGTCGCCGCCGACTCCCACGGTCGTGGGGGAGACCAGCCGTCCCTCCCCCTCGACATAGGTGACGCCACGGCTCTTCACGAGACCCTGGAGTCCCTTGTGCAACCGACTGACGACACCGTCCTTGTAGGCGTTCACGCCAGGCATATCGATGCCTTCGAGCGTGGCCCGCACCCCGAACTGACCGCTCTCACGCGCTGAGTCAGCGATCTCACCGGCATGGAGGAGAGCCTTGGTCGGGATGCAGCCGCGGTGCAGGCAGGTACCTCCGAGCTGGTCGCGCTCGATGAGGACGACTGAAAGGCCGAGTTCAGCACCGCGCAGGGCGCAGGCATAGCCGCCGCTGCCGCCGCCGAGGATGACGAGGTCGTACGTCGTCTCGCCGCTCACGTGGTCGCTCCCGTCGCCGGCGGGCTGGTCCCGCACCGTCGCCCGTGCGTCGCCCATCCTCGCACCCTGAGGGGTTCCGCCTCCAACCGGTCGGCGAGCCCGGTGCCGTAGCCTCTAGGAGTGAGACTGTTCAAGCGCAAAGCGCGTCCGGGCACGCTGCGGCAGGCCGTGAGCGAGGACCGCAAGCACCTCGAGGAGTTCGCCCGCACCCGCACTGGCGTCGAGGCTTTCGTCGAGCCGCGGACCACGGTCACCGACACAACAGTCGTTCTCGTCGCCGCCGACGGTGAGTGGACCAGGCGCCGGGTGCCTTCGCCGCAGGTCGTCCACGAGTGGGCCAACGGGCTCGGCGTCCCGAGCTATGACGCCGCGGTGGTCGGCTATCCGCAGCGGATGCGTGACTGGACCTCGCGTCGCGCCAAGGAAGACAAGGACCGTCGCAAGCGGCTACTCGAAGACTGAGCGGCTCTCTGACGACCCGAATGGCCGCGCGTCGAGCTGGTGGCCGCCGAAGAACATCAGCGGATCGCTCAGCAACTCGATCTGAATGCCGTCGGGGTCCTTGAAGTACATCGACTCCGGGATCCCGATGTTGGGGCCGTCGTACTGCACTCCGGCCGCCTCAAGTCGTCCCTGGACCTCCTCCCACCGATCCTGGGGAGCTGAGATGGCGATGTGCTGCACGGTGCCGATGGCCTCGATCGCGGGTTCGAGGCCGAGGCCGGGAAAGTCGAAGAAGCCGAGGAGCGTTTGGTTGCCGACGTCGAAGAACAGGTGGGACGAGCCCGGGTAGTCACGATTCTCGACCAGCTCCACCAGGGGGAACCCAAGCACCCCTTGGTAGAACAGAATCGTTTGCTCAACGTCTGAACAGATCAGGGCCGCATGGTGTATCCCTCGCCCCGGTGTCGACGGGCGCTCAGCGACCGGACTGAGGTACTGCTCACGCAACTCTTTGCGGCGCGACTCCAACGAAACTTGCTCGGATTCGGTTGGCTTCATGGCCCCTCCTTGCTCATCCCTGGCGTGTCGTAGCGATCAGGAGCCGGCGAGGTCTTCGGCCACTTGGACCAGGGTGCGAACGGCGAAGCCCGTTCCACCCTTGGGGGTGTAGCCCCAAGGGGCACCGTTCTCAAACGCCGGCCCAGCGATATCGAGGTGCGCCCAGCGGAACCCAACGACGAACTCGCTCAGGAACACCCCTGCGGAAAGCATGCCGGCGGCACGGGAACTGTCGAGGTTGGCGATGTCGGCAACCTGGGAGTCCAGTCCCTTGCGCAGCTCCGCGGGCAGCGGCATCGGCCACATGCCCTCACCGACGCTGTCGGCGGCGGCGTGCACCGAGGCGCGTAGGTCGTCGTCATTGGCCATGAGTCCGGCGGTCCTGGATCCGAGGGCCACCACTTGGGCACCGGTCAGGGTCGCGACGTCGATGATCACGTCTGGGGAGTCCTCGGTCGCCCGGGCGAGGGCGTCACACATGATGAGGCGTCCCTCGGCGTCGGTGTTGAGCACCTCTACGGTCTTGCCGCCGTAGGCGACGAAGACATCCGCCGGTCGGGACGCCGTCCCGGAGGGCATGTTCTCGGCCATCGGTGCGTAGGTCGTCACGTTGACGGCCAGGCCAAGGCGAGCAATGGCGATGGTGGCTGCGATGACGGCTGCTGCGCCGCCCATGTCGCTCTTCATGGCTTCCATGCCGGCTGCCGGCTTGATGGAGATTCCGCCGGTGTCAAAGGTGATGCCCTTGCCGATCAGGGCGAGGTGCTGGGTCGCGTCAGGGTGCCGGTAGGCGAGCCGGAGCAACCGGGGCGGTGCCCCCGAGCCTTGCCCGACCGAGGTGATGCCGCCGTACCCCCCGTCTTTGAGTGCCTTCTCGTCGAGAACCTCGACCTCGAGGCCGACGGCCTCAGCCGCATCTGCGGCTGAACTCGCGAAGGAGGGTGGCTGGAGAGCGTTGGGAGGAGTGTTCACGTAGTCGCGCGCCAAGTGGACTGATTCGACGATCGCCTGAACGCGCCGAACGATTGCGCGGGCGGGCTTATCGGTGGGGGCAGTGCCAGGAATGACGACTCCACCGAGTGGGGCCTTCTGCTTGGACTTGCTGTGGCCACGGAACTCGGTGAAGGAGTAGGCGCCCAGCAGCGCTCCGGTGGCGACGGCCTCGAGCTCAGATCCTGCGATCGGAAGGGCGAAGACCGCTCTTCGGGTACCGGCCAATGAGCGCGCCGCAGCACCGGCGCTGCGGCGCAGCGTGTCGGCGGAGTAGGTCGGGCGCTTGGCGCCAAGACCCACGGCGACGACGAACTCGGCAGCAACGCCCCGGGGAGAGGGGATCCGCAGGACCTCCTCCGCTGCTCCGGTCGCGCCCAGCCCACCGAGAGCCTCGGCCAGGCCTGCGAGCTTTTTCGCCGTCTTGGGGTCGGTCACTAGGACGACGGCTTTGCGCCCCCGACCAGACGTGGCCATGCCGACGACCAGAGCGTCGGCCTTGACGGTGACGGCGTCGCTGCCGTTGAGCGCAAGAGAAGTCATGTCGGGAGCCTAGCCAGTAGCGGTAGCGTCGCGCCTCGTGACCGACTCGTTAGCCCTACGCCGCTCCCCGCTCTATGCCCGACACGAGGCGTTGGGGGCCAAGCTCGCAGACTTCGGCGGTTGGGAGATGCCGATCGAGTACGAAGGGGCGGGGGTGCTCAAGGAGCACACAGCTGTCCGTGAGGGGGTCGGCGTCTTCGACGTCAGTCATCTCGGTAAGGCGACGGTCTCCGGGCCGGGTGCTGCCGGCTTCGTCAACGCAGCCCTAACCAACGACCTGGCTCGGATCCAGCCCGGCGAGGCGCAATACACCTTGTGCTGCGACGAAGGTGGCGGTGTCGTCGACGACCTGATCGTCTACCTCCGTTCGCCGGACGAGGTCTTCCTCGTGCCGAACGCTGCGAATACCGCCGAGGTCGTACGGCGGCTCGCCGCCGCGGCACCCGCCGGAGTGAGCGTGACCGACCAGCACGAGAAGTACGGCGTTCTCGCCGTGCAGGGTCCCCGGTCCGCTGATCTTCTGACCGCGCTCGGGTTGTCGAGCGGCCACCCCTACATGAGCTGGGTCGACGCCGAGTGGCAGGGACGCCGGGTCATCGTGTGCCGGACTGGCTACACAGGTGAGCATGGCTATGAGCTGCTCCCACGATGGGAGGACACCGAGGCCCTCTGGGATGCCTTGTTCGCTGGGGGCGCGTCCCTCGGGGTCCAGGCGGCTGGTCTCGGAGCGCGAGACACCTTGCGCACCGAGATGGGATACCCGCTTCATGGCCAAGATCTCTCCCTCGAGATCACTCCCGTCCAGGCCCGGTCGGGGTGGGCCGTCGGCTGGGACAAGGCCGCGTTCTGGGGGCGCGACGCGCTAGTTGCGGAGCGCGCTGCCGGCCCGCGCCGCGTGCTGCGCGGCCTTCAGGCGCTCGACCGTGGGATCCCGCGTGCTCACATGTCGGTGAGCAGCGACGGCGTACCCGTCGGCGCGGTCACGTCGGGGACGTTCTCTCCGACCCTCCGGATCGGTATCGGTCTGGCTTTGCTGGCGCCCGACGTGGCTGAGGGTGTCGAGGTCGAGGTCGACATCCGGGGACGCGTGAACCGATTCCGGGTCGTCCGACCCCCGTTCGTCGACGCTGACCCCAGGGGCTGAATCGCTTCACGAGTTATTCAACTTGCGACTCAAAGGAAGCGGTCGGACCATAAGGGGCCGGGCCAATCCGGCACCGACGAGCCAGTCAGCGTCGGGTCGTGTACCGCCTCACGGAGGCTCTTGTGTCATCGGTCATCGACTCACTCACCAGCGCGCAATTCCAGACGGTCTACAACGTCTTCTCCTTCTCCCTCGCCTGCATGTTGTTCACGGCGATTTTCTTGCTCTTCTCTTTGGGGAGAGTCCTCCCGAGGTACCGGCAAGCCATCGTGGTCTCCGCGATGGTGTGTGGCATCGCGGCGTACCACTACTTCCGCATCTTCGACTCCTTCAAGGACGCCTACATCGCCGCTGAGGTCGGTGGGATGCATCTGCTGACCGCGCCAGGCTTCAACGAGGGATACCGCTACGTCGACTGGCTGCTCACCGTTCCGCTGCTGCTCTTCGAGACAGTGGCCGTGCTCGCACTTCCGCGGGCGACCCGATCCGCTCTCCTCACCCGGCTCATCCCGGCTTCGGCGCTAATGATCATCTTGGGATACCCCGGGGAGATCGCGGCGGACAGTGCGACCAAGATGGTTTGGGGTGCCCTGTCGACGATCCCCTTCCTCTACATCCTCTACGTATTGTTCGTGGAACTGACCAAGTCTCTCGACCGGCAACCGCCGGAGGTTGCGGCAACAGTCGGACGGCTGCGGATCCTGCTGATCGCAACCTGGGGTGTCTACCCGATCTCTTACCTGTTCCCGCTGTTCGGGATCGATGGCTCGGACGCTTGGGTTGCCCGGCAGGTCGGCTACTCGATCGCCGATGTCCTCGCGAAGTGTCTCTTCGGTTTGGTGATCTTCAAGATCGCTCGGATGAAGAGCGCCTTCGACGACCCGGCCTTCGCCGAGGCCGAGCTCGAGGAAGCGCCATCCTCAGAGGCTCGGGAACAGGTCAGAGTCTGACCCACCGCCCCGGCTTGCACCGCCCACGCCGGTCCCGAGAAGGGGCTGGCGTGGGCTCAAGGCGGCCAGGGGATCGCCACGGCGGTTCCGGTGACGTCGATTCCGGCGTCAGGTGCCGTCGGGATAACGACTTTCAGGAGCGAGGGGCGGCCCAAGTCATGCCCCTGATGGATCGTCACTGTTGCTGGCATATCGACGAGCCGCAATTCGCGCAAGTAGCCGCCCAAGGCAGCCGCTGCTGCGCCGGTCGCGGGGTCCTCCACCAGGCCACCGGGAGGAAATGGGTTTCGTACGTGGAAGACCGTGGGTGACTCGCGCCAGACGAGCTGGACGGTGGTCCAGTCTTTTGCTGCCATCAGCGCGCCAAGTGCCCCGAAGTCGTAGGTCAGCTCGGCGAGCCGGGAGCGGGTAGCCGCGGCGACCACGGGGTGCCACGCGCCGGCGTAGGCAACCCGTAGGGGAAGGGCCGAGTCAAGGTCGGCGGCGGACCAGCGCAATGCGGCGAGCAGTTCGGAGCTTTCCTGGGAGTCGAGGGGACGAGAGCGGGTCGGGACTGACGTGAGCGTTGCGCGCATGGCTCCATCTGAGCCTGCGTACGAGGCGACCTCGACCAGTCCGGCCTGCGTGTGCAGGACGAGTCGGCCGGGACCGTGGCGGTCGGCATGCGCGACGGCGGCAGCGATGGTCGCGTGGCCACAGAAGGGCACTTCGTCCAGCGGGCTGAAATAGCGGACGTCGAAGTCTCCGTCCTCCCTGGGAATCAGAAATGCGGTCTCGGCGTAGCCGACTTCGGCGGCGGTGGCCAGCTGGGCTGTGTCGGACAAGCCCGAGGCGTCCAGCACGACTCCCGCGGGGTTGCCCCCATCAGGGCTCGTTGTGAACGCGGCATAGCGCAGGACTTCCACCACTCGACCGTAGTCGTCGAGCGGCTCGATCCACGGGCGCCTCAGCTCGCCAGCACAAGGAGGGACCCGAGCATCGCGACCTCGACAACGGCGCCGAGGACGTCACCGGTGATTCCGCCGAAGCGGCGTACGCACCTGCGCAGGAGCAGTCCCGCGATGAGGAGGCCGACCGCGACAGCCGCCGCCCCGAGAAGTGCTGGCCGGAGCCCGGCATCGTCATCCAGCCAGCCACCCCAGAGTGTGACCAGGCCGATCGTCAGGAGGGTGACCACGGCAGCAGCCGCACGGCTGACGCTGCCGGCGACCGTTGCCCCGAGGCCGTCCGGGCGAGCCGCCGGGATCCCACGCGTGCACGCCCACGTGGCGGCCAGTCGACCGACAACACAGCCAGTGACGATCGCCTCGGTTCCCAGTCCATTAACCACGGCCGAGCGCAGGGCGAGTACTTGGAGGACGAGCACCAGGACCAACGTCACGACCCCGAACGGACCCACATCGCCCTTGCGCATCACGTCAAGGGCAGCGTCGTGTCCGCGGACCGATGCGCCGAGTCCGTCAGCCGTATCGGCAAGACCGTCCAGATGCAGACCACGGGTGAGCAGAGCCAAGGCCGCGATCGAGAGGGCGGCCGGCAGCCAGTCGTTGTTGTAGACCCCCCGACTCACGAACAGGACGACCGCAGCGACCAAGCCGAGAGCGAGCCCTACGAGTGGGGCCAGCAGCATGGCGCGTCCCGCCACTACCCGATCGACGGAGGTGGGAGGCCGCACCCGCAGGACTGTCAGGGTGCCCAGCGACAGTCGCGCCGCATCGGCCCACGCGCCGCTGGCTGCGTCGGTTTTCACTCCGCCGCCGAAGGCGCGGCGATCTCCGCCTCGTCGAACGTGGCCATTTCACTGAGCGTGGCCTGAGCAGCGCGCAGCACCGGAAGCGCGACGAGTGCGCCGGTGCCCTCACCGAGTCTCAGTCCGAAGTCGATCAGGGGAGTGAGTCTCAAGCGCTCCAGGGCGGCGGCCTGCGCTGGCTCGGTGGAGCGGTGTCCTGCCAGCCACCACTCACGACTTCGATGAGAGATCCGCGCCGCGACCAGGGCGGCTGCGCACGACACAACGCCGTCGAGCAGGACCGGGGTGCGGCGCGCTGCCGCTTGCACGAGAAACCCGCTCATCGCAGCGACGTCGGCGCCACCGCAGGTCGCGAGCAGCTCGAGCATGTCGTGGGTGGCAGCTCTGCCGCGGCGAGCTGAATCCCGGACAGCGGCGCACTTGATCATCCAGGTGGCGTCATCGATCCCGGTCCCTCGACCGACGACCGACGCCACATCGTTGCCTGTCAGGACGGCGGTCAGGGTCGCGGCGGACGTGGTGTTGCCAATGCCCATGTCTCCGGGGATCAGGAGGTCGACACCAGCGTCGACTTCCTGATTGGCGATCGCTTGGCCTGCCTCGAAGGCGGTCGTTGCGTCCTCGAGGCTCAGCGCCGGCCCGACGCTGAGGTCATCTGAGGACCGACGCACTTTGAAGGCTGTGACCTCGCCGGGAACCGCGGTGCCGAGCTGCTCCCAATCGACGTCGACAGCGAGGTCGAGAACCCGAACGGTCGCCCCGTGAAGGCGGGCCAGCGCGTTGACGGCCGCCCCCCCGCGCAGGAAGTTGAGGACCATCTGGGCCGTGACTTCCGGGGGGTACGCGCTGACGCCGTTGCGCGCCACGCCATGGTCACCGGCGAAGACGACGACAGTCACCCGGTCGATCGGGCGCGGCGGGCACAGGTTCTGGACCCCTGCGAGCCAGATGGAGAGCTCCTCGAGCCGGCCCAGGGCTCCGCTTGGCTTGGTGAGCAGTGACTGCCGGCGGGTGGCCTCTGCACGTGCCTCGACAGAGGGCGATGCCACGGTCTCTGCAAGGGCCTGCAGGTCAATCCTGCTCATCGCGTTCCTTTCAGGGTCAATGCTTGGCCGGCTACCACGAAGGTGACGTCGTCGACTGCATCGGCGACGCGGGCGTTGAGGCGGCCCAACTCGTCTCGGAAGTCCCGGCCCGAGCGAGTCCCAGGGACTACACCTTGCCCGACCTCATTCGATACCAGCACGACGCGGGCCTCGGTGGCCCGTACGGCCCCGAGAAGCGCGTCGATCTCCGCTTCCACAGACGCCGCAGACGCGGCCGCTGCGTCGAGGTCCGAAGGATCTGAAGACCAGGTTCCCGCTCGATCCAAACAGTCAGCCAGCCACAGCGTCAGGCAGTCGACCAGGATGCTGTCCCTCTCGCACGCTTTCACCAAGACGGCCGCGACGTCGGTGGTCTCGACTGTGGTCCAGGTTGAGGGTCGGCGTTCTTGGTGGATGCGCACGCGCTGCTCCCACTCCTCGTCACCGGCGCGCTTGCCACCGGTGGCGACGTAGGTCACCTCCGGGTCTGCGGCCAAGAGCCGCTCGGCGGTCAGGGACTTGCCCGAACGGGCGCCGCCGAGCACCAGCGTTCGCGTTCGGGGTGATCGGTCCGGGGCTTGTGAACCGACCGTGATCACTTCTCCATCGCGGCCGGCGCGGGCACCGAGAGCCCCGAGTCTGCGGTCGAGTTCATCGGGCGCAGGGTTGTGATGGCCGAGGTGAACGGCGACGACCTGGGTGTCTTCGGTGAGAGTTCCGGCCGCGCGTAGGCGCCCGACCAGTGCGGCGAAGGAGGTCAGGTCGAGGTGGTCAGTCCCCAGGTCTTCGCAGTCGCCAAAAGTCTCTTCGAGCAGGACCAGGTCGTACGGCTGCGCGGCTTCCAGCGCGCCGAGAGTGTCGGCGCTGGGCCAGCCGGTGTCCGTGGCATAGAGCAGCCGGCGCTGCTTTGGGTCGGTGACCTCCCACAGGAGCCCTGGACCGGAGCCAGCATCGCCGTGGGTAGCGGCTAGAGCCGTCACCTGGTGACCTTCGCTGGTGCTGAATCGATCCCCGGCGACGACTTCGTGAAACGTGACCGGGTCTTTCGGCCCGGCCCAGTCTCGACAAGCATCAAGAGCCTGCGCCGGTCCGTGAATCGTGAGCGGTTCGGTTCGACCGGCCCACGACCGCCACAGCAGCGCTCCTGGGCCGGTGTGGTCAGGGTGGGAGTGCGTGAGCAGGATGTCGCGGACTGCGTGCAGGTCTCGTCCCTCACGCGCTGCGGCTCGCGGCGCTTCAGGTCCGCAGTCCAGCAGCAGCACCCCGTCGACGAGAGCGGCGGTCTGGCCTCGCACCAGGCCGAGGGTTTGCGCGGCTGCGCAAGACGAGCAGGAACAGAACGGATTGGGCCAGCCATCGGCGCTTCCTGTGCCGAGCAGCAAGACTTCCATCAGCGGGTCACTGCCACCGTAGGCGTCGGTGCGGGATCGCTTGCGGCAGCCTCGAAGGCGACGGGTGCCTCAAAGGCCGCGCGCCGCGAGGCCCGGCGCAGGGTTCGTAGCAACGGCCCCCCCACCACGAGAACGAGAACGAAGGTTCCGATCGCACGAGCCAGGTCGAATCCGAGAGAGGTGGCCAGGCAGAACGTGAGGAAGCGGGCTAGGTTTTCTGTCAGCGGCGCGCCTGGAACGAAGTCCAGGCCGGTTGCGAGACCTCCGGCAAAAGGCCAGAACCAGAGATTGAGGAGGAATCCGTAGGCGATCCCCGCGGCAGCGCCGTAGGTCGCGACCAACCAGACTTCGCGACGCCCTCGGGCCGGCGGGAGGCAGCCGGCGCCGAAGCCCACCCAGGCAGCGCCAAGCATCTGGAACGGCAGCCACGGACCGACGCCACCGGTGAGCAGGGCCGATGCGAAGAGCGTCACCGCACCCAGCAGGAAGCCGAAGCCTCGTCCGAGCACCCGCCCACCGAGAATGATGAGCAGGAATACCGGGGAGAAGCCCGTGATCCCGCCGCCCAGGGGGCGCAGCGCTGCACCTGCGGCAGCCAGAACCCCTAGCAGCGCCACGGCTTTTACATCCAATCCGCCGTCGGCGATCTCGGCCAGAAGCACACCGAGAAGCAGCGGGAGGAGGAGCGCAAAGAGCAGCGGGGCGTCCCCGGCATGGGCCAGATCGGACCCTGGATCGGCCAGCAGCGGCCAGCCGAAGGCCACCACTCCGACCGTGGAGACCAGGGCAAGCGCAAGCGCGGACCGTGGTGGCAGTCGTACGGCTCGCGCTGAGCTTCTACGCGCTGAGCTTCTACGCGCTGGGCTTCTACGCGCTGGGCTTCTACGCGCTGGGCTTCTACGCGCTGAGCTACTGCGCGCTGAGCTACTGCGCGCGGAGCCAACGCGTGCTGAGTCGCCGCGCACGTGCGTGGTCATCCCGCCTCCGGCAAGGCAGCGGCGACGGCGGCGACGGTCAACCAGGCCTGGGGGGCCAGGATTTTGGCCACCTGGGGCGCGAAGGCGGGTGAGGAGATCACGACATCCACGGTGGGGCCATCAGCCACGATCTCACCGTCGGCGATGACGACCACCCGGTCCGCCACTTCGGCAACCAGCTCCACATCGTGAGTCGCCAGTACGACTGCGGTGCCAGCAGCGGCGCTAGCGCGCAGCACCTGCACCAGGCAGCGCTTGGTCGGGTAGTCCAGGCCCCTCGTGGGCTCATCAAGCAACAACAGCGCGGGAGCCGCTGCCAAGACGACGGCCAGCGCCAAGGAGAGTCGCTGGCCCTCGGACAGGTCGTGAGGATGCGCCCCACCTTGGATTCCTGGCGCGAAGTCATCGAGGAGCCGTCGGGTTGTCCCCGGGGATGCATGGGCATCCTCGTCCGACGCAGCGCATTCGCCGTCGACGGTCTCGGCGAGCAGGAGATCCGACGCTTCCTGTGGAACCAATCCGGCCCGGGCGAGGAGCTCGTGGGGTGGCATCCCCTGGGGGTCCTGGCCGCCGACGCGGACGGTGCCCGAGTCGGGACGGCGCAGGCCGACGATGCTGCCCAGCAGCGTGGACTTTCCAGCGCCATTGCGCCCCATGACGGCGACGACCTCACCGGCGAACAGAGCGAGGTCGACGTCGGCGAGGATCGTCTTGCTGCCATAGCGGATGGTGACGCCACGGAGCTCAGCGCGCGTGGCTGCCGGGGTCGCAGGGCCGGGGGTCGCGGTGCCGGGGGTCGCAGGGTCGGGGGTCGGCACCGCTGAAGGGGGCACGGCCACCAACTCAAGGCGGGCCCGCAGCGGGCCGGCCTGGCGTCGGGCGTCCCGCACCGACAACGGCAACGGTGACCAGCCGGCGAGCCGACCGAGCTCGACGACTGGGGGAGCAACAGGGGACGTCGCCAGGATCGTCTCGGGATCGCCGCTCACCAGCCCGCCGTCGCCGGTCAGGCGGACCATTCGGTCGGCGTACTGCACCACCCGCTCCAACCGATGCTCGGCGAGCAGCACAGTGAGCCCCAGGTCGTGGACAAGTCGTTGCAGCGCCGCAAGAACGTCCTCTGCCGCACCGGGGTCGAGAGCTGAGGTGGGCTCGTCGAGCACAAGGACGCTGGGGTGCGTGGTGAGCACTGACCCGATGGCCACCCGTTGGCGTTCGCCGCCTGACAGGGTGCGCAGCGGACGACTGCGAAGGTCGGCGAGACCGAGCAGATCGAGGGTCTCTTCGACCCGCTTGCGCATGACGCTCGGAGCCAGCCCTAGGGACTCCATCCCATAAGCGAGCTCGTCCTCGACGACGTCGGTGACAAAGCCCGCCAGCGGGTCCTGACCGACTACGCCGACGACGTCAGCGAGGTCCCGAGGTCGATGCGTGCTGGTGTCCCGCCCGGCGACGGTCACCCGGCCGGCCAAGGTGCCCCCGGTGAAGTGCGGGACATGCCCGTTGACGGCGCGAAGCAGAGTCGACTTGCCGGAGCCCGTACGTCCCACGACCAAGCAGAGCTCGCCCTCGGGCACGTGGAGGTCGATGGATCTCAGGGTCGGGGCGCTGCTCTCGGAGTAGGTGATGGTGACGCTCTCGAAATGGATCACAACGGCACCTCCGACGGATCGGGGAGTTGGGCCTGGCCGTAGACGGCGCTGACCGGACTACGTGTCCGCGCTGAAGCGATGACGGTCTCCTCGGGGCCCTCCTGGGGCGGCGTCGCCCAGGTTGGGAGCAGTCCCACGATGATCGCCGCCACCGGGAGCAACGGGAGCACCGGCCAGGTGATGGGGCTCACTGGGACCACGATGCCGGCCTCGTCGGCTACTCGAGCGAGCACCAGGACGACGGCCGGAACGGCTCCCGCAACCACGGTGATCCATTCTGGGGACTTCCACGGGTCCGGTCGGTAGCGGGTGCGGACGCTGCGTCGTCCGGCCAGTCGGAACCCGAGGGCAGCCAGGATGCCCCCGACAAACACAAGCGGTAGCCCCAGCGCGTCTGGACTTCCCGCGTCGAGCAGGCCGTACAGCCCAAGGACCATGCCCATCAGACCGCCGAGGACCAGGGCGCTGGTGATCCGGCGGGCGCGGTCGGGGATCTGAGCGCGTCGGCCGTACCCCCGCGCATCCATCGAGGCGGCGAGCTGGAGGGAGCGCTGTAGGGCGCCTTCGAGCGAGGGAAGGGCGACGGAGGCAAAGCCGACGAAGCCGCGGTCGGTACGGCCCCGCATCCGCCGAGCGCGGCGCAGCCGTTGGACGTCCTCGACGGCTTGCGGGGCCAAGGTCAGGGCGACGACAACAGAAACGCCGACCTCATAGAGCGCACCCGGCACGCACTTGAGCAGTCGACTGGGGTTGGCGAGGGCGTTGGCGGCTCCGACACAAGCGATCATCGCGGCGATCTGCGCGCCGTCTCGCAGAGCCCCCAGCAGACCCTGAAGGGTGACCGGGCCGCCGATGCTGACTCCCGCTGCCCAATCCGGGAGCGGAATCTCGGGCAGGTCGACCAGGACCGTCGGGCCAGGATCGGTGCTGAAAATGATCTCGAAGCCGACCCGGACCACGATGACGACCGCACCGAGGATGAGCGAAGCGCGGAACGCGCGAGCCCAGGGCGCGCGGGTGCGTCTCGCTGCGACGACGTAGCCGGCGACAACGACGAGCAGGGCGAGGAGCAGCAGATTGTTCGTGCGGCTGGCCGCTGTCGCCAGCCCAAGCGCCCACAGCCACCAGGCACCAGGGTGCAGTGCGCGGGGTACGGCGTGCCCGGTCACGCTGAGTCCCCTAGCCCGGGGTTGGTCCGGCGCCGGGTCCGCAGGGACGCAGCGGCCCCAACGGCTACGACCAGGCCGACCCCGAGCAGCAGGCCAGCGGGTGTGCCGCCGGAGGAGCTGCTCGGGTTCGCGGGCGCTGCGCCCAGGACCAGGGCGGGGGCGCTTGAACTCGGTGCCGGAGTGATCGCAACCACGCCGGAAGAGGTTGCCGGAGAAGGCGAGGTGCGGGGAGGCGTGGCCGAGCCATTGCTCGGGCTCGGGGAGCCCGGATCGACGGTAGTCGCGGCTGAAGGTTGAACCGCGGGTTGCTTGCTGGGTGTCGCAGTCGACGACTTCACCGGCGTAGGTCGCGGTGAAGGTTTCGTGGTCGCCGTCGGTGTCGGCGAGGGTTGCTTGACCACGACGCCGCACTCCTTGGCCGGATAGCCGCTGAGTCCGCAGATGAGTCCGCTGGAGTTGCTGCGGATGACGTACCCGGCCTCGACAAGCACCTCAAGCCCGTTGCTGCGGTCGTCGACGACGACACACGTGCCGCGCACGGCGCTGGGCGGCGTCTGCTTGGGCGGTGCGTCCGCCGAGGTGCCGTAGTCGACGACGACCGCGACTCGATCCTTGCCTGCGGGGCGTGGGGTGCTGCCGCAGATAGCCATGAACGCCTTGGCAGCATCGGAGCGCGGCTTCGGGGCCGCAGGGTTGGGAGCTGCGACGACGAATCGCCACCCCTCGACCGCGCCGTCGTCGACTCGATAGCCCCCCGGTCCAGTTCCCGCGTAGGCCCAGGACGCGGCCGTTGGCGCTACGTGCCAATAACTCCAGTACCGGTAGTACGAAGCGGCCTCCGCCGGCGCAGTCGCCACGACTACTCCCGCGGCCACGAGACCGAAGGAGAGCGTCGTGGCGGCTGCCCGGCGGAGGTACTTCACGCGTCCGTCGCGCCCGTCTGCTGTCGTCGACGAGTGCCAAGGACCAGGCCGGCACCGCTTGCAAGAAGGGTGAACCCGATGAGCGCCAAGAGGGGATCGGTTCCGGAGTCGGGAAGGGTCTCACCGTCGGAGTCCACACCGCTACCGGAGGAGGGTGCAGGAGTGGGCTCAGGCGACGGCTCTACGGTCGGCGCCGCCGTGATGGTCGCGGCGATCCTGGAGGCGAAACCCTCGACCTCGGTGGTCTCGTCCAGCGTGGCGCCGGCCAATGCCGCTAACCCGAGAGCGCCTGGATTCTCGTCGGACTGCGCGGCCAGGCTCACCTCGCTGGATTTGAGCTTCGGCGCCTTGCCGAGGCTGGAGTCAATGTCGGCAAAAAGTGCTTGCGCCTCCTCGAGTCCGGTTCGCGTCGCGGCAAAGGAGAGCACCGCCCACGGGGCGTTGCCCGCGTTGATCGCGTCGACCGTTGCTTGGGCTTCCAGCCAGGCCGAACCCCAGCCCGCAACGGTCCCCGAGTCACTGTTGTCCACCGGGCAGGTGAAGGCAGGTGCGTCGTCGATCCAGGTGGCCGCTGAGGCGGGACCGTCGAGCAGGCTGAAACCGGCGACACCCGGCACTGCCTGGACCGTGGCCAGGATGTCGGGTGCTCCACCCGAGAAGGGCGAGGTGATGCCGCCCTGGTCCTCAGCAGCGTCAGGGCAGCCGAGCTGGATCCCGGCCAGGTAGTCGACGGCGTCTTGGTCGACAGCGTCCCCGCCCGTGGTCAGGGCGGTGAGGACAAGTCCGGTGGAGTTCGGGTCGGAGTCGCCGCCCGGGATGTAAGGCCACCCGCCATCCTTGTTGCGCGCGGCCTCAAGGAACGCCAGCGCAGCGGCGGACTCGCCGATGGCACCCACGCCGGCCAGAGCTTGAGCGGCGAGTGCAGTGCTGTTGGTGTCCTCGCCCGCGAAGTTCACCGGGTCAGGAGCAATGCAGTCCGCGGACGGGTCAGGGTTGAACGCCATAAACCCGCCGTCGTCGCACTGCTGATCGAGCAACCAGGTCACAGCCTCGTCGACGGGCTCATCCCCGGCCGCCAGGATCCCCAGGATGCCCAGGGACTGTCGAAAGACGCCGTCATAGGTGGGGTCGCTAGTTCCGTAGAGCCCGATGAGAGCGGGGTCGGTATCCGCGGCGATGGCGCTGGATGCGGTCAGGGGGAGGGCGATCAGGGCAAGTGACGCGATGCCGAGCCCCGCTGCCGTACGGCTGAGACGTCGGCGAGTGGTCGGGACCAGACGTTCTGTGGATGCGCGGTGGAGCAGAGACACTGGTGTGCCTTTCAAAAAGCGGTCCAAGGCCTCGACCCGGAACCTCCGCTCACGATGACGCCCTTGTCCGAGCCGACGGTGAGGTCGGACGGTGGACAAGGGCGCGATTGGGGCGAGAGACCCGGGCTCCGCCCCGTAGACCTCGACGGAAAAAGGGAGCCGCTCGCGCCTGCGCAGGTATTCCGGCTTGCCGTCACACCTTTTCGGGTGTGGCGACCTACGGTTGCGGGTCAGCGCCGGAGTTGGACCGGACTTCCCCTGTACAGAAGCGTATTCAGTTGTCGGCGTGACCGTCTCACTCGGGGATGGCGTGTGTCAAAGAACGCGCCCGGGCAGGCGCCGCGCCCACGAGGACCGCCGGACCGTTTAGGGTCGGTGGATGGCCTGGACCTGGCGGTACGAGGGCAGTGACGGCATCGAGCTCGAGGCCACGGAGGCGCGCCCTGCCTCTCAGCAGTTTCCGACACAGGCCGACGCCGAGACCTGGGTGGGGGAGGCCTGGCGGGAGCTCCTGGACTCCGGGGTTGATCAGGTCAGCCTTCTCGACGGAGCCATCGTCGTTTACGGTCCGATGGGCCTGCACCCGGTCTGACGGCTACTCCGGCCGGGTGGCCGGGCTCTCCGATTTGGCCGGGTCGCGTTCGACCACATCCCCCAGCACCCGGTCGATGGCCGCCAACAGATCGCTGTCCAGGATGACTCCGCTGGCCTTGACGTTCTCGACGACCTGCTCGGGGCGTGATGCCCCGATGATCGCGGCAGCGACGTTGGTGTTCTGCAGCACCCAAGCCACGCCCAGCTGCGCCATGGACAAACCGGCCTGGTCGGCCAACGGTCGGAGCTGTTGGACGCGCCCGAGAATGTCGTCGGTCCGGTAGTCGTCGAGGTAGTCCGCCGACTCCGGCGCCGCTGCGCGCGAGGTGGCGGGTGGTGGCTGACCTGGCAGGTACTTGCCCGTGAGGATGCCCTGCGCGAGCGGGCTCCACACGATCTGGGAGAGCCCGAGCTCCTCAGACGTTGGCACCACTTCGGCCTCGATGACCCGCCACAGCATGGAGTACTCCGGCTGGTTGCTGATGAGGGGGATGTGCAGCTCGCGGGCCAGCTCGGCACCGGCGCGGATCTCCTCCGCCCGCCACTCCGAGACCCCGATGTAGAGCGCCTTGCCCGCCCGAACGATGTCGGCCAAGGCGACCATCGTCTCCTCGAGCGGTGTCTCGTAGTCGTAGCGGTGGGCTTGATACAGATCGACGTAGTCGGTCTGCAGGCGACTGAGTGACGCGTCGATCGACTCCATGATGTGCTTGCGGGACAGGCCACGGTCGTTGGGACCGTCGCCGGTCGGCCAGTAGACCTTGGTGAAGATCTCCAGCGCCTCCCGACGCTCGCCCTTGAGGGCTCGGCCGAGGACGGATTCGGCGCGGCCAGCGGCATAGACGTCTGCTGTGTCGTAGGTCGTCACGCCGGCGTCGAGCGCAGCCCGTACGCACGCGACCGCTGCGTCCTCTTCCACCTGGGATCCGTGGGTGACCCAGTTGCCGTAGGCGATCTCGCTGATCAGCAGTCCGGAACGGCCTAGGTATCGATGCTCCATGCAGCCACCCTACGAATGCTGCGTCGGCGACACAGATCCGGGGTTGGGCTACTCAGCCTCAGAGGGGCTGGCCGACCTTGACGCGAGGCTTGGGCACCCGCATCCGGCGAATCTGGAGGCTACGCATCACCGCATAGAACGTGGTGCCACCCGTGGACTCGTCGGGGAAGCGAATCTTGAGCTGGCGCTTGAGTCGGATCCGGACCAGCGCGGCGTCGATCAGGACAGCAAGCAGCACGAGGTAGAAGGCGAGGTAGGTGTAGGCCGCGAAGGCCGGGATGAACCCGAGGACGATGACCACGAGCGCCCCCGGAAGGATGAGTTCACCCACGCGGCGTCGGCAGTCAATGAAGTCACGGACATAGGCCCGCACAGGTCCCTGGTCGCGGGCCGGCAGGTAGCGCTCGTCGCCGGCCATCAGCCCCGCCCGTCGGGCGCTGCGGGACTCGGCCTGCTGAGTACGGGCCTGCTGCTTGGCTTCCTTGGTTCCACGGGGCGCCTTTACGCGGGCCTGGCGGGCTGCCTCGGCATCCTTGCGGCTGGGAGTCGGCCGCCCCTTGCCCGAGGCAGCGAGCTCGGCCGCATCGACCTCGACCGGCTCGGCGGCGGTACGTCTCTTGAACACAGGCATCAGGGTACGGGTGACTCGATGGTGGCGGGTTGCCGGTCAGTCGTGGTGGGCGGACGGACCCGGAAGGGCCAACATCCGATCCAGCGCGACGCGGGCCAAGCGGGCTATCTCAGGGTCGACCGAGATGCGGTTGACGACTCGCCCGTCGACCAGGTTCTCCAACGCCCACACCAGGTGTGGCAGGTCGATACGGTTCATCGTCGAGCAGTAGCAGACGGTCCGGTCGAGGTAGGTGACCGTCAGGTCAGGGTGCGTCGCGGCCAGCCGACGAACCAGATTCAGCTCGGTGCCGAGCGCCCAGGCCGATCCAGGCTCCGCCTGGTCGAGGGTGTGCACGATGAACTCCGTCGACCCGACCAGGTCCGCGGCGGTGACCACGTCGTATTGGCACTCGGGGTGGACGAGCACCGTGATCCCGGGGACCCGTTCGCGGATCTCGGCGACACTCTCGACGGTGAACCGGCCGTGCACCGAGCAGTGTCCGCGCCAGAGCACGACCTTGGCCGCGCGTAATTCCTCCGCCGTGAGACCACCGCTTGGCTTGTGCGGGTCGTAGACGACGCAGTCCTCGAGGGAAAGCCCGAGCTCCAAGACTGCGGTGTTGCGGCCGAGGTGCTGGTCGGGCAGGAAGAGGACCCGTTCGCCATGCTCGAAGGCCCAGGAGATGGCGCGCTCGGCGTTGGACGACGTACACACGGTGCCGCCGTGGCGGCCGGTGAATGCCTTGATCGCCGCCGTGGAGTTCATGTAGGTCACGGGCACCGTTGACGAGTCCAACCCGGCGTCGGCCAACACGTCCCAGCAGTCCTCGACCTGGCTGATGGCAGCCATGTCGGCCATCGAGCAGCCGGCGGCCAGGTCCGGCAGGATCACCTGCTGGTCGGCTCCGGTGAGGATGTCGGCAGACTCGGCCATGAAGTGGACGCCGCAAAAGACGATGTAGGGCGCGTCGGGCCGAGCGGCGGCTTCGCGGGCCAGCTTGAAGGAGTCCCCGGTTGTGTCCGCGAAAGCAATGACCTCGTCGCGCTGGTAGTGGTGACCGAGGACGAACACTTGGTCACCCAAGGCCTTCTTGGCCCGTTGGGCGCGGGCGACGAGGTCAGGGTCCGACGCGGCCGGGAGGTCGCCTGGGCAGTCGACGCCGCGCTCGCTCAGCGGGTCGCGATCGCGTCCGAGGAGCAACAGATCGACTGGCGTGCTGGTCACTTCTTGCACCTCGGGGCGGCCTCGCAGCGGGGCCTGGGACGCAGAGTTTGGCGTCCTGGCTGGACGCTCCCATGGTGTCACAGCGTCGGTGCGCAAGGATCCTGGCGTGCATCTGCTCGTCGCTCCCGACAAGTTCGCTGGTTCGCTCACTGCCGTCGAGGCGGCAACGGCGATCGCCATCGGTTGGTGCCGCGCTGACCCGACCGCGGTGCTTGACGTCGTTCCGCTGTCCGACGGCGGTCCCGGCTTTATCGCTGTACTGCATGCCGCCCTGGGCGGAGAGCTGAGCACGCACGTGGTGACCGGACCCCTCGGTGAACCCGTCCACGGGCAGCTGCTCATCGCGGAGCTCAGCGGGGTACGGACGGCGTACATCGAGTCAGCCCAGGCGTGTGGGCTCACCCTCGTCGAACCAAGTCCCGCGGCGGCTGAGCAGGCGAGCACGATCGGGGTCGGGCAGCTGCTCCGGGCAGCTGTCAGCGCCGGCGTGGATCGAGTCGTCGTCGGAGTCGGTGGGACCGCGACGACTGACGGCGGCCTTGGTTGTCTGGCGGCGTACGGGGAACGTGACGACTGGCCGGCCCGCGTCGAGCTGGTCGTGGCCAGTGACGTCACCGCCCCGCTACTCGGGCCGAACGGCGCCGCGCGACTGTTCGGGCCGCAGAAGGGCGCCGATCCGCCGACGGTTGAACGCCTCGAGCAACGGCTCGCCGGATGGGCTGAGCGCAGTGGTGGACCTTCCACGGCCGAGGGCGCAGGTGCCGGTGGGGGGCTCGGCTATGGGTTGCTGCTGCTCGGAGCCTCGGTCATCCCTGGTCTGGCGACGGTTATGGACGCGGTGGGACTTCACGAGCGAATCGCCCGCGCGGACTTGGTGGTCACGGGGGAGGGACGCGTGGACCGGTCCTCAATGCTCGGCAAGGTGCCCGGTGGAGTAGCGACGCTGGCTCGACACCAGCGGACCCCCTGCGTTGTGCTGGCCGGGGTCAGCCTGCTGGCTCCTTCGGATCTGGTGGGGACCGGCATCACCTCGGTGCACACCCTCGCTGAGACGTACGGCCTTGAGTCGGCGCTGAGCCATCCCGGCGATCGGCTGGCCGACCTGGCCGAGCACGTGGCGAGGGCGCGGGCCGGAGGCGTACCTCTGGGGTAGGTCGGGTCTCGACCCGCTGCGCTCGGCCAAAGCGCCGCTGTGTGTCACCATGGAACACACAGGCGCTTCGTGCTGTTGAGCATGCACGGGGACGCACACGAGAGTTCACGACCACCACGACTGCGGGAGCACACGTTGACCATCCAGGACGAGACGACCACGACCACCACATCTGCGGACGCGGCCGTCTCCAGCGGGATCGTTGTCACTGACACCGCCGCGACCAAGGTCAAGGCGCTCCTTGACCAGGAGGGCCGCGACGACCTCGCCCTGCGCGTCGCCGTTCAGCCAGGCGGGTGCTCAGGCTTGCGCTACCAGCTGTTCTTCGACGAGCGAAACCTCGATGGCGATGTCGTGGAGGACTTCAACGGTGTCAATGTCGTCGTCGACCGGATGAGCGTCCCCTACCTCGGCGGCGCCGTGATCGACTTCGTGGACACCATCGAGAAGCAGGGCTTCACGATCGACAACCCGAACGCGACTGGCTCCTGCGCCTGCGGAGACTCCTTCAGCTAGGTCACCTATTCGGCAGGGGGAGCGGGCTCGGTCCCCGTACCCGTGCTCCCGACCGACCCTGGGGTTGATCCACCGGATCCGCCTGACCCACCCGTTCCTCCTCCGGAGTCGGGCGCAGTTGGCTCGTCGAGGTACTTCGTCGCGACTGCCACTTGGGTGAGCGGGAAATCGGAGTCCTGCACGGTGAAGAGCCACGCTGGCACCAGTACTGGGCTGCCGTCGTCGAAGGCCAGGGTGAGCCCGTAATTCGCTCCAGTCACGGTGACGTCGCCGCCGCACATCATGGCGTTCAGCCCGGCGGTTTCGTCGAGAGTCTCGGGGCAGGCCATCGCAGGTTGGGGCATCGCGGCTAGATCGCCAAAGACGTCGATCGCTGAGCGCAGGGGGTAGGTGTCCCCACGGTCAAGGCCGGAAACGACGAGCGGACCAAGCCAGCCGCTGCCCGCGAGCACGCCGCCAGTCGAGACCTGCAAGCTGGTGCCGACGCCGGTGGTCTGCACTCCGTCGACGCTCGGCTCGAGCATGACCCCGCCGTACGGCGTCCCGGTCCACACGCTGACCGCTGCATCGGCGTCGAGGGCCGCCGCGAGGGAGCGGCCGAGGTCGCGCAAGGTGGCCTCGTCCGGCCCGGGCGGTGCTGGTGTCGTTGAGGGAAGGTCGGTCATCACGCATCCGACGGCTGTGTCTGGGCCGCCGTATCCGTCTGTGGGGATCGAGGGGCAACTGCTGTCGTCGGGGTCGGCGTCGAAGGAGAACGGCAGGCCCGGAGCGGAGTAGATCCGAAGGATCGCCGGCCCATCGCGGACCACCCAGTCGCTGCCGTCGCGCTGTGGCTGCCCGGTCAGGCCGAGGGCCGAGGCCAGCGACGTGACCTGGCTCGCGTTGATCGACCCGCTGGTCAGGCGCCACGCTGTGCCAGAAGTTGGGGACGAGGGCAGCACTCCCGTGAGGACGTACCGACCGGCTCTGAGCCCGTCCTTCTCGACGACTGTGCCCCCGGCGCCCCCTGCAGCGAAGCCCTTGCCGATGTTCAAGATCTTGGGGTCAGAGCCCGCGATGCCGGCGAGCGGTCCACGACCGGTCACGGCCAACCCGCCGGCGATCAGCGCGGTGACACCGACAGCAACCCCGGCGGCGACCCACGGTGCGGCTCGACGTCGACCGCGCGCGGGCTCGCGCTCGCCGGGTCCCTCGGCCAGGTCAAGGGTGTTCGGTGGTGGGGTCGCAATGCTCATGGTCGGCTCCCGAGGTTTCCAGGACCCCCGAAGGCCCCGTCACCCACTCCGACGTGACCCGCGTCACACCGGTTCCCCCCGCTGCCTGTGTCGGTTTGTTAGCGGCACCCCCGGTGTGGGGGTGAAAAAGTAAAAGTAAGCGGGGGGGGGGCTG
>JANPBY010000067.1:0-12798 GCA_031430645.1 Actinomycetes bacterium | reverse complement strand
TCGGCGACGGCCACTACAACGCTGCCTACTCCGTGATGTTCTCCCAGGTCGATGAGCAGATTCGCGCCGAGTTCGTCGAGCTCATGGCTGAGTTCGCCCCGGGCACGGCACCCGTGGTCTACCCGGCGAGGCCTGCCGATGTCTGGTTCCGCGGCAAGTCGATGCGGGATTCCTTGACCGAGCGGTACGGGCTCGTGCCGATGACGGCCCCGCACAAGCACGTTCCAGGGATTGTCCGCGCGTCCGGTCCGGCGATCCACCGCGCTTTCCTGTCTGCGCTGTTCGAGTGCGACGGGTGCGTCGAGGACGACACCGTGACCCTGTCGACCGCGAGTGAGCAGATGGCCCGCGAGGTCCAGTCGATGCTTGCTGGCCTCGGCCTTGTCTCCTCGATCCACACCAAGCACGTCGCCGCCTACCCGGACAACACCTACTGGACGGTCGCCTTGGGCAACGCCAGCAGTGTTCGGTTCGTCGAGGAGGTCGGCTTCCGGTCCACCCGTCGCGGGGTTCAGGTCGAGGCGATGCGCTCGGGCACCCGGGATGGCGCTCGCCACATCCCGCACTTGAGCGACCTGCTTCACGACCTTCGTGACTCCATCGGTGGCGATCGCGAGTTCGACCGGGTTGCGGGGGACGTGTTCCGTGACTTCGGTCCCGGGTACTCCGAGCTGTCTGTGACCCCGGATCGGCTCGCTCGGATCATCGACTGGGCCGAGGCCCGTGGAGCCGGCGACCACCCGCTCGTCCACCACCTCGCCCAGTTGGCTGCCCGCCCCGCGACCTACGAAAAGGTCGCAGCGATCGAACCGGCTGGCGACGAGCCGACCTTCGACTTGGTCGTGCCGGGCACCCACAGCTTCGTGGCCAACGGCTTGGCTGTGCACAACACGACGGTCGCGTTGCACGCAGTCGCCAATGCCCAGCGGCTGGGCGGGATCGCGGCGTTCATCGACGCCGAGCACGCCCTTGACCCCGACTACGCCCAGCGGCTCGGCGTCGACACCGACGCGCTGCTCGTCTCCCAGCCAGACACCGGTGAGCAGGCGCTGGAGATCATGGACATGTTGATCCGCTCCGGGGCCATTGACCTCATCGTCATCGACTCGGTCGCGGCGCTCGTCCCGCGCGCGGAGATCGAGGGCGAGATGGGCGACTCCCACGTGGGTCTCCAGGCCCGCCTGATGTCCCAGGCCCTGCGCAAGATCACCGGAGCACTGAGCAACACCAACACCACAGCAATCTTTATCAACCAGCTCCGTGAAAAAATCGGGGTGATGTTTGGCTGTATGTCCTATGACACCCGGATCACCCTCGCTGACGGGACTCAGGAGAAGATCGGCAAGATCGTCAATCAAAAGCTTGACGTCGAGGTCCTCTCCTACGATCCCGAGACCGACACCGTCGTTCCACGGCGGATCGCTCAGTGGTTCGACAATGGGATCGCGGAGGAGTTCCTCCAGTTCACGGTGGCCAAGTCCGGCAAGAACGGCCGGGCTCAGTTCGCTGCCACCGAGAATCACCTGATCCGGACACCAGGCGGCTACCGCGAGGCGGGCGAGCTGCTGGCAGGTGACCGAGTCATGGTGGCTGAGCCGAAGCGACTCAGCGCGACGCAGTGGCAGGTGGTCCTGGGTGGGCTCATGGGGGACGGGGCGCTGTCGCCCAACACGCGCGGGCGCAACGGCACCCGGTTCCGGATGGGACACGGGGCGAAGCGGGTCGGCTACCTCGACTGGAAGGCGTCGATGTTCGCCAACATCGAGCAGTGCAGGTCTACCAACGCCAAGGGTGCTGCTTTCGTTGACCTGACGCCGCTTCCCGAGCTCGCTGAGCTCCGCGAGGCGGTCTACCTGGCCGGACAGAAGGTCCTCTCCTGGGACTACCTCAAGGCGCTCACGCCGCTGGCGCTTGCCGTCTGGTACATGGACGACGGTGGGTTCAGCGTGCGTGCCAAGGGGGTTCAAGAGCGCACTCGCGAGGGCAGCGGCCGCAGCGAGATCTGCGTGCAGGCGATGAGCCCGGGTTCCAGGGCTCGACTCGTCGAGCACCTTGCCGGCGCGTTCGACCTGCACCCGACGTTGAGCATCCGAGGTGCGCGCGAGCAGGCCGTGCTCGTCTTCTCCAAGGATGAGACGGCCAAGCTGCACGCCCTCGTTGCGCCGTACGTCCACCCCTCCATGGACTACAAGCTGCTCGAGAGGTTCCGCGGTCAGTTCGCTGTCGTTCCGGAGTTCGTTGCGACCGAGCTTCACCCGGTTCCTGCGCGGATCCTCGACATTCACGTCAAGCCCAAGACCCGCTCGATGCACAAGTTCGACCTCGAGATCGAGGGCACGCACAACTACTTCGTCGACGGCGTCATGGTGCACAACTCACCGGAGACCACGACGGGTGGGCGGGCGCTGAAGTTCTACTCCTCGGTCCGCCTCGACGTACGTCGTATCGAGACCCTCAAGGACGGCACCGACGCGGTCGGCAACCGCACGCGTGTCAAGGTCGTAAAGAATAAGTGCGCACCGCCATTCAAACAGGCCGAGTTCGATATTCTTTATGGTCAGGGAATCTCCCGTGAGGGAGGCCTGATCGACATGGGGGTCGAGGAAGGCTTCGTTCGCAAGAGCGGTGCCTGGTACAACTACGAGGGCGACCAGCTAGGCCAGGGCAAGGAGAACGCCCGCGCGTTCCTCCGCGACAACCCCGACCTGGCCGACGAGATCGAGAAGAAGATCAAGGAGAAGCTCGGCATCGGGCCGCGCATCGACGCCCCCGCGGAAACTCCAACGATCGACCTTCCGGACAGCAAGGCCGCCAAGTCGGCGAAGGCCGTGTCCCCGGTCGAGCCCCTCCCGGCACCGGCTGACTTCTGACCGGTCTCATGAGTGACGACGAAGCACCAGATGCCGACCCTGAGTCGGTGGCCCGGGCGATCTGCCTGCGGCAGTTGACCATGGGCCCACGCAGCCGCGGGCAGCTGGCCGAGGCGCTGGCGAAGCGCAACGTCCCACCTGACACGGCCAGCGCGGTGCTGGACCGCTACACCCAGGTCGGGCTGATCGACGATGCCGCCTTCGCTGCCGGCTGGGTTGAGTCTCGGCGCAGAGGACGCGGGTTGGCCCGACGCGCATTGGCCCATGAGCTGAGGGCGAAAGGCATCGCGGAGCCCCTGGTTGCCGAGGCTCTGGACGTCGTCAGCCTCGACGACGAGCGCACAGCCGCAGAGGCCCTCGTGGCCCGCAAGCTGGCCGGCACCCGTGGTCAGCCGGCTGACGCGCGGATACGCAAACTCGCCGGCATGCTCGCCCGGAAGGGCTACTCCTCGGGGCTGGCCTTCTCCGTCGTCCGGTCGGCGTTGGAGGCGGAGGGCGACGACGTCGACGGGGTCACGGTCGGCGACGAACTCACACAGCGATAGGTCGCTAGCCCCTCGTCCACCTCCTTCACGTCACCGGTGTCCAGCCCCCAGAGCGCTTGCTGCAGGGCGAAGGTCCCCACGTACGCCTCCGCCCGCGCCACCAACTCCCGCAAAGACGGGTCGGCGATCAGCAACGCATCGGCCAGCCAGGGCTCGGCGTGCACGCGGAGAGCAGCAAGGTCCACCGCCGGATCGCCGGGCGCCGCGTCGTCCCAGTCGAGCACCCCGAGCAGCGCGCCCGTGCCGGGATCCACGTGGAGGTTCTCGCCTCCGAGGTCCCCGTGAGTCAGCCCGAGATTCCCGGCGGCATCCGCCGCCTCTTCGGCCCCGGCGATCTGCCCTGCGGCCAGGTGAGATCCGGGGTGATTGCCGATCAGCGGCACGACCTCCCGCCGTAGCCGACCGCCAAGAGTGGCCCAGCGCTCGCTCCAGAGGATTGGGTCACCTGGCCAACCTTGGGCATCCAGCGAGCGCATGGCGCCGAGCAACCCCACAAGATCAGCGACCAGGCGCTCGCGGCCGCCGGGAGCGAGAGCGCCGGTCACCGCGGGGGAGAGGCCTACCCCTCCGACCAGCGGCAGGACCAGGTGCGCCGTGCCGAGCGGACCAGCGACCACGTCGATCACGACGGGAGCGGGTAGGCCTCGTGCGTGGGCGGCTGCTGCCCGGGCCGCAGAGAGTTCCAGCTCAGCCAGTGCCGCGGGCGTCCGCGGGTAGCGCCGTACGACTCCGGCACTCTCATCGATCACGACGTCGTTGCGCTGACCGCGCCGGGTGATCGCGCCCGCAGCCGTCACGATGCGAGGGCGTTGCACTAGCCCGTGGGGAAGACGGCGAGATCTCCGCCGGATGCGATCAGGTCGCGGTAGGCCAGGGCGCTGCGCTTGGGGGTGCGCACTTGGGTCTCGTAGTCGACGTGCACCACGCCGAAGCGCGGTCGGTAGCCCTGAGCCCATTCGAAGTTGTCGAGCAGCGACCAGACGAAGTACCCACGCACATCGACCCCGTCGGCAGCGGCGGACGCGACCGAGGCGAGGTGTCGCGCCAGGTACGACACCCGTCGGGTGTCATCGACGGCGCCGTCGATCACCGGGTCGTCGAAGGCAGCGCCGTTCTCAGTGACGTACAGCGGGGGGCAGTTCGGCTGTTCCGACAGCCACCGGAGCAGGGTGCCGAGGCCTTCGGGAGTGACCGGCCAGTGCATGTCGGTGGCGTCAGGTCCCGGGTCGCACATGACCACCGCGCCCGTGAACGGGTACGGCCCCTGCAGGTCGGCGGTCGCGACCTCGTCGGGCGTACGCGCTGCCGCTTCGAAGGTGCCGTCGTTGTAGTAGTTGACGCCAAGGAAGTCCATGGGAGGGGCAATCTCGGCCAGGTCACCGTCGCGGATCACACCCTCGAGGTAGGGGGCGAGATCCTCCAGCACGTCGGTGGGGTAGGCACCGCTGAGCACGCCCTCGAGCATCAGCCGGTTGTGGATGCCGTCCACGCGGCGCACTGCGTCAACGAGGACCGGGTCGCCTGCAGCTGCCGCAGCCACGTGAGTCGGCAAGAAGTTCAGCACGATGCCGAGCTGGGTTGCAGGTCGCTGGCTGCGCATGGCTGCGACCGCGCGCCCGTGTGCCAGCATCAGGTGGTGGGCAGCTCTGGTCGCGGCTGCGTGGTCCTGGACGCCGGGTGCGTGCACGCCGGCGCCGTACCCGAGCCAGGCTGAGCACCACGGCTCGTTCAGCGTCGCCCAGAACTGCACCCGGTCGGCGAGGGCTGCGTGCACCTGCGAGGAGTAGTCCACGAACCGGTCGACGATCGAGCGTTCTGCCCACCCGCCCGAGTCCTCCAGCTCCTGGGGGAGGTCCCAGTGGTAGAGCGTGGCGAACGGTGCGATCCCCTGGCCGAGCAGCTGATCGACGAGCCGGTCGTAGAAGCCCAGGCCTGCTGGGTTGAGCGGCCCGCGGCCGCCCGGCTGGATGCGTGGCCAGGCGATGGAGAAGCGGTACGCCTGAAGGCCGAGATCGGCCATCAGGGTGACGTCCTCGGCGTAAAGGTGCCTGTGGTCCACCGCCACATCGCCGTTGCTGCCGTCGGCGATCGCCCCGGGTCGAGCGCACAGGGTGTCCCAGATCGAAGGACCGCGGCCGTCTTCTGCCACGCCGCCCTCGATCTGGTACGCCGACGTCGCGGCACCCCACAGGAAGCCGGGGGGGAAGTCAGGCAACGTGAACTCCAAGCGGGTGTGCCGGCCGAGGCAGCCAGTGGTTTGTGAACGGTGAACGACTGGTTATGAGGTGGCGTCGCGGAACCCCGCGGCAGCGGTCAGCCCTTCAGCCCGCCGGCGAGCAGCCCGCGGATGAAGTAGCGCTGCAGCGAGAGGAACACGATCATCGGCACGATGATGCCGATTACGGCGCCCGCAGTGAGTCGTTGCCACTCGTTGCCCCGCGTACCGGCCAGTTCGGCCAGTCGGACGGTCAGCGGAGCCACATCAGGTGTGCCACCGGCGAAGGTCAGACCGACGAGCAGGTCGTTCCAGATGAAGAGGAACTGGAAGATCAGCAGGGCCGCCAGCGCAGGCACACAAAGCGGGAGCACGATGCGCGCGAAGATCGTTGCGTGCCCGGCCCCGTCGACCCGAGCTGCTTCGAAAAGTGACTCGGGAAGGTCAGACATGAAGTTGTGCAGCAGGAACACGCACAACGGCAAGCCGAACGCGGCGTGGGCGATCCAGACGGGAAGGTAGGTGCCCGCCATGCCCAACCCCACGAAACGCTGCAGCAAGGGCACGAGGGCCATCTGCAGGGGAACAATCTGCATCGCGAAGATCGCGATGAAGACGAAGTCGCGTCCCTTCCACTTCGTGCACGCCAGGGCGTAGGCGCACAAGGCGGCGATGCCGATCGACAAGGTCACAGCCGGCAAGGTGATGACGAAGGAGTTGACGAAGTACGGCGCGAGCGCCTGCCCGCCGGTCGACCCGAAGAGCACATCCTGGTAGTTCTCGAGGGTGAGTTCGGGGTCTTGGAAGAAGGTCCACCAGCCGGAGGTCTTGATCTGGGCCTCGGGGCGGAACGAGGACAGGAATACCCCGAACGTCGGGATTGTCCACAGGAATGCCAGCACGATGGCAAAGGCGGAGGCCCATGGAGAGCGGAGCTTCTCGGCGGTTTTGCCCGCGCTCGTCTTGGGCTTCTTGATCTCGTCTGGGACGCCCGCGAGGTCAGTCACTGTTGTAGCGGACATCAGCCGTTCTCCTGCCTGTTCCGAAGGTTGCGGACTTGGTAGGCCACGATAGGTATGACGAGGACGAACAAGAAGACGGCCAAGGCAGCTCCGTGGCCCTTCTCGCCGTACTTGAACGACTGCGTATACATCTCGTTGGCCACGACCGAGGTCTCGAACTGGCCGCCCGTCGTCGTACGCACGATGTCGAAGATCTTGAGGGTGCCGACGGTGATCGTGCTGAACACGACCACGACGGCGGGTCGGATGCTCGGCAGCGTGACATTGCGAAACATCTGGACTGCTGTGACGCCGTCCAACCGGGCCGCCTCGACGATCTCGGTCGGGATGCCCTTGATCGCGGCGGACAGGATGACCATCGCGAAGCCGGCCTGGATCCAGATCAGAATGACCATCAGGAAGAAGGTGTTCCAGATCGGGGTCTGGATGAACTGATAGGGCTCTTGGCCGAGCCAGACCAGGATCTGGTTGGCGAGCCCGATCTGGTTCTCTCCGGGCGGGCGGTAGGTGTAGATGAACTTCCAGATGATCGACGCGCCCACGAAGGAGATCGCCAGCGGCAAGAAAATCAGAGTCTTGGCGAACTTCTCAGTCTTGGCGCCGTCGACCGCGATCGCGTAGAGCAGGCCGATGACGACCGAGCTGATGGGGACGATGGCAACCCAGAGGAACGTGTTGCGGATGACGATCAGGATGTCCGGGGTGTCGAACATCCACTGGTAGTTCTCGATCCCGATCCAGTTGCCCCTCTTGTCCTGGAAGGACTGGAGGATCGTGCGGTACGTGGGGATGAGCAGGGCGTAGTAGAGCAAGAGCAGGCCGGGGACCACGAAGATCGCGATCTGCCACTTCTCCTTGGCCTTCTTCGGGGCTCGGTCGACCAGGAGCAGCAGCAGGCCGATGACCAGCATGAAGACGATAACCATGACGACGAGGAGGCCGATCTTGCTGGCCGCGTTGTCGGGTCGAAACCACTCCCTGAAGAACGGTTTGAGGTTGTCGTCGACGAAGTCCTGCCAGCCCTTGCTGGGCGCGATGACGTTGTCGAACACCCAGGTGCCGATGACGATGAACGCGATGAACGCGCCGATCGCCAGCTGGGTCGTTCGGTTGCTGGGCGGCTTGTAGGCGGCCGGAGGTTTGGGCTCTTGCCCGGCGTCTTGGGTGGCCGGGGCGGTGTCGTGGGACATGGAGGGCAGCCTCTCGGTCGAGGGCTCGCCGACCGCACTGGGCTGGGTCGAAGAGCGAGGGCCTGTCACGACGATCGATGGTGCGATGTGCGATGGCGCCTTGTGCTGAGGCAGATCTGGTGTGACGTACGGCCCGGCACCGCAGCCTCGAGAGGCTGGGTACCGGGCCGGACGCCGTTGTCCTTACCGGTGGTGTCCGATGAGTTGACTATGTCGCAGGAGCGACTAGCGCGTCACTGGTTCGGAGCACTTGATCTTTATGGCCAGGACTTCTGGATGTCAGCAGTCACCTCTGCGGTGGACTTGCCGTTCACCCACTCGACCATCCCCTTCCAGAACGAGCCCGCACCCACCGAACCTGGCATCAGGTCCGAGGCGTCGAAGCGGAAGACAGATGCCGGGTCGGCCAGGATCTCGGTCGAGAGCGCATTGATCGGGTTCTCGATGTTGGCCGGGTCGACCTTGGTGTTCGCCATGACGCAGTTACACGTCTTGACGCGCAGGTTGGCGTAGTCAGCCGAGGCCAGGTAGAGCGCCACAGACTGGACCTGAGGCTCGTCGGAGAACTGTCCGACGACCTCTCCACCACCCAGCACCGGCTTACCGGCTGCCGGGTCGGCCGAGGGGAAGTAGAAGGCGAACACGTCGCCATCCTCAGCGACCGTGGTGCCCTTCGGCCAGAACGAGTTGTAGAAGGACGCCTGGCGGTGCATGGCGCACTTGTCCTCGAGGATGGGCAGGCCGCCTTCTTGGAACGCCGTCGCCGGGATCGACTTGACGTCACCAAAACCACCGTTGACGAACTTGTCGTTCTTGAGGATCTTTGCGGCCTCTTCGAACGCAGCCTGGACCTCGGCCGAGTCGAACTTGAGCTCGTTGGTGACCCACTTGTCGTAGGCCTCGGGCCCCGCGGTGCGAAGCATGATGTCTTCGACCCAGTCGGTGCCGACCCAGCCGGTCGCGTCACCGGACTCGAAGCCTACGCACCACGGCTTCATGTCGGTGGCCGCGATGGTGTCGCTCAAGGTGAGCAGTTCGGCCCACGTCGTGGGGATCGGCCAGCCCTTGTCCTTGAACATCGTCGGCGAGTACCAGACGAAGGACTTCACGTTGGCGCCGAATGGGGCGCCCCAGAGCTGACCGCCGGCCGTGCCGTAGTTCAACCAGGAAGGCGAGTAGTTGGCCTGCGCTTGGGCGACGTAGTCAGCAGTCGGTGCCTTGAGCTTGCCGTCGTTCGCGTAGTCGGCGAACAAGCCGGGCTGCGGGAACAGTGCAATGTCGGGCGGGGTGCCGCCCTCGTAGCGCACAGACAACTGCGCTTCGAACTCACCCGAGCCCTCGTGCGTCACCTTGATGCCGGTGCACTTGGTGAAGTCAGCGAAGGATGCGTTGAGCAGGTCCGAGTCCGCGTCGCGGATCGGCGAGTACAGCGTGACCTCGGTGTCGGGGTAGCTGCCGTAGGCAGCGAAGTCCTCACAGCCGGGGGCAACAGAGGCGCCGGGGTCGGTGCCGTCACTGCCGGCACCGCTCGAACCGCCGCACGCCGCGAGTGCGAGCGAGATGCCCACAGCTCCGGCGAGGATTGCGGAGTGCTTCCGCGTGAAACGAAGCGCCATGCGCTACGCCCCTCTCTTCGTATCGGATGGAGAAGTCCGGGCCCGATGACCCGCGTCCCAATGAGGATGAAAGCGCTTCCAGGCGCTGGGCGCAATGGCTATCGGGTTTCTGCTCGGTCACAAAACGATCACAGTGTGGGAGCACGGCCTTCGTTCGGCGTGCGCGTGGGGAGCTGTCGCGGGCGTCCAGGAGGGGCGGTGCTGCCGCGCAGGATGAGCTTGGTCGGGACCACGATCGTGCGCGGCTGGGGTCGCCCGTTCGCAGCGACTCCGTCGGTGTCAGAGTCAGGGTCGGCGACCTGGGCGACCTGATCACGTGCGATCAGCGACTCCAGGAGCAGTTCCGCGACGAGCCGCCCCTGCAGGCGTACTGGCTGAGCCACGGTGGTCAGGTCGAACAGCGGGGCGAACTCGTGGTCGTCGATACCGATGATCGACAAGTCTTCGGGCACGTGGAGGCCGGCCTTGCGGGCCGTGTCCAACGCGCCGAAGGCCATCTCGTCTGAGCCGGCGAACACCGCTGTCGGCGGGTCGGCCAGACTGAGCAGCTCAGCCATCGCCTCCGCCCCACTGGTGATCGAGAAGTCACCGATCCGGTCCAGTTCTGGGTCAGGCTCGATGCCGGCCCCGCGTAGGGCCGAGAGGTAGGCCTGGTGCCGGGCCTGGGGCACCGGGAAGCGCAAACCGACCTCATCCTTGGCGCCAATGTGAGCGATTCTTGTGTGTCCCAGCCCGATGAGGTGTTTCGTAGCCACACCGGCGGCTTCGGAATCGTCAATACGAACGGAGGGAAACCCCGAAGCCGTGAAGCCGGCGAGGGCGGTGGGAATGTGCGTTGCTTCTAGAGCGGCGATCTCGGATCTGGTCACCGGGACGCTGAGGATGATGATGCCCTCGACTCGCTTGCGCAGGGAGTCGGGATCGAAGGCTCGCCCGCGGTCCTCCCCGTGCTCGCCGATCGTGTAGAGCAGAACGCCGTAGCCGGCTTCGCGAAGAGACTCTTGGATGCCATCAATGAGCAACGCGAAGAACCACCGACCGATGTACGGCGTCACGACGCCGATGGTGCGCGTTCGACCACTGGCCAGGCTCGAGGCGCTCGCCGACGCGACGTACCCCAACTGGTCGGCTGCCTGCTGGACGCGCTCGCGGGTCTTGGTGGAGACATTGGGCAGCCCGCGCAAAGCCCGCGAGACGGTGGCCGTGGATACCCCGGCCAGAGCTGCGACGTCCGTGATCCCGGCGAGCACTCGGGATGCGCCGTCGTCGGATGAGGTGGCCACTCCGCCGGAAGGGCTTGCTTCAGAGGTCATCGGTCGGCTCCTCCCGGTCGTTCAAGCGTCGAGCCCCGTAAGCGCTTGCAGAGCATAGCCGGGTCCGGCGGCCGGGTCGCCTATCCTGGACCACCATGTCAGGAGATCCCGCAGTGCGAACCTATGACGTCCGCACGTACGGCTGTCAGATGAACGTCCACGATTCCGAGCGGCTCGCCGGGCTGCTCGAGGGCGCGGGCTATCTGCGAGCCGAAGCCGGCGAGGACGGAGCCGTGGCCGCCGATGTTGTCGTGTTCAACACCTGCGCGGTGCGGGAGAACGCGGACAACCGGCTCTACGGCAATCTGGGGCAGCTCGCCCCGGTCAAGGCGGCGCGACCAGGCATGCAGATCGCGGTGGGCGGGTGCCTCGCACAAAAGGACCGCAGTGAGATTGTCCGGCGAGCGCCCTGGGTGGACGTCGTGTTCGGCACCCACAACATCGGGTCGCTCCCGGCGTTGCTCGAGCGGGCCCGGCACAACGACGAGGCTCAGATTGAGATTCTGGAGGCGCTGGAGACCTTCCCCTCGACGCTCCCGACCCGGCGTGACAGCGCGTACTCCGGCTGGGTGTCGATCAGCGTCGGGTGCAACAACACGTGCACGTTCTGCATCGTGCCGAGCCTTCGTGGGATCGAGAAGGACCGGCGTCCCGGCGACGTGCTCGCCGAGGTTGAAGCCCTGGTGGCCGAGGGAGTGCTGGAGGTCACTCTGCTCGGCCAGAACGTGAACTCCTATGGAGTGGAGTTCGGGGACCGATCGGCGTTCGCCAAGCTGTTGCGGGCCTGCGGCGAGATCGACGGGCTCGAGCGGGTGCGGTTCACCAGCCCGCACCCCCGCGACTTCACCACCGACGTGATCGACGCCATGGCCGAGACCGTGAATGTGATGCCCAGCCTGCACATGCCCCTGCAGTCCGGCTCGGACTCGGTGCTGAAGGCGATGCGCCGCAGCTATCGACAGGATCGCTACCTCGCGATCATCGACGAGGTTCGCGCCCGCATACCCGACGCCGCGATTACCACCGACATCATCGTCGGCTTCCCTGGCGAGACCGAGGCTGACTTCGACGCGACGCTGGACGTCGTACGTGCTGCGCGCTTCGCCGGCGCGTTTACCTTCCAATACTCTCCACGGCCCGGCACGCCGGCCGCCACGATGCCCGACCCGGTGCCCAAGGCCGTCGTCCAGGAGCGCTACGAACGGCTGGTCGCCTTGCAGGAGGAAGTGTCCTGGTCGGAGAACCGTGCGCTCGTCGGCCACCTGGTCGAAGTGCTCGTCGCCCAGGGTGAGGGTCGCAAGGACGCGGCCACGGCTCGGTTGTCGGGTCGCGCACGCGACAACCGTCTCGTGCATTTCACGCCGGCACGTGAGGTTGCTCTGGATCTGCCGCGACCCGGCGATGTTGTCGACGTCGAGGTCACCTACGCCGCTCCGCACCACCTGGTGTCCGACCGAGCCCCTCACGCTGTTCGTCGCACCCGAGCTGGTGACGCCTGGGAGGCGCGTTCGGGAGCCGGTCCTGCCGTGGCGGGGGTCCTGCTCGGACTGCCGACCGTTGGTGCTCCACGGGCCTAGGCGACCTCGGCTAGCTCCTCGACCGTTCCCGTACGACGAAGAGCGCCGGTCCCCCCTCAAGGACCGGCGCTCGGCGTCGTGCTGGCGGTTGATCAGATGTGAGCAGCTAGCTCAGTCGTCGTCGCCCTCGTCTTCGTCGGAGTCGTCGTCCTCGTCTTCGTCGTCCTCGTCTTCGTCGTCCTCGTCTTCGTCGTCTTCGTCGTCTTCGTCGGAGTCGTCGTCGGAGTCGCCCTCGTCGGAGTCGTCGTCGCCTTGGTGGCCCTTGCCGTCGCCGTTGCCGTGGCCGTCGCCGTTGTCGTCATCGTGGTCGTCGCCGTGGCCGTTGCCTTCACCGGGGTAGTCGCGGTCGCCCTCGTCGTCGCCCTCGTCGTCGCCCTCGTCGTCGCCCTCGTCTTCGCCCTCGTCTTCGCCCTCGTCGTCAGCTTCGTCTGCGGGCTCCGGAGAGGGGTC
>JANPBY010000066.1:0-40507 GCA_031430645.1 Actinomycetes bacterium | reverse complement strand
CCGGGCGACCGTGCCGGGATCGTCCGGCCGCGGCGTCCGAACCTGGATCACTTCAACCCGATAGGAACGCGCCGAGCCGATACCTGCGCCGTTCGACTTGTCCGGCCCAATCAGGACAGTCCCATCGCCATCCGGCGCTCTCGCCGCGAATAGGGTCTGCCGGGCCTTCTGCCGGAGCGCACCCGTTGCGCCGAACAGATCCCGCGTGTGCGCGCTGTCCATCCGATTCGTGTGCGTGAGGAGGAGCACCGCGGCCCCGGTGCGCGACGCGCACTCCCTCCACGGATGCAGGGCACGGCGCGCCTGCTGGGGGTCGCGCACCTGCAATCGGGAATCGACCGTGTCCAGCCAGGCGTCAACGACAACCAAGGCGAGGTCATCATCCCGCGCGCACGCCTCAACCCCTGCCATGTCTCGGGGGAACACGGGTGACCCTGCGCCGTCTGCGTCCTCGCATAGCACCCGAACGAACCGGAGGTCAGCGCCAGCCAACTCCAGGCGTGGCCGCACGTCGCCGCTCCATGTGTCCTCGGTGATCACGAGGAGCACAGTGCGGGGCTCCCCCGCAGGGACTCCAAGATGGGGACACGGCAACCCCGTGGTGATGTGCGAGACCAAGAGAACCCACCACAACGACTTGCCAATGCCCTCTTCCCCGACGAGCACGGTGACCGTTCCGAGCGGGACGTGGCCAACTGCTAGCCATCGGGTGGCTTCCGATTCCGCCATGTCCTCAGCGCGCCACACCCTCGGGGCGCGCCTCTCTTGGCCGGACGGATCATCGCCTTGGTCGGCCTCTGAAGTCTGAGGCAAGGCGCGAGCGATCTCGGTCGTAGGCTGACCCCGCATCGGGAAGTCCCTTCCGGTGCCAAGGTCCGGGCTGTGCCAGCAGCACCGGGCCTTCTGTTGTTGGGGCTAGGCGGTCATCGCAGATGCGAGCAAACGCGCCACGTAGTCGTCGATGACCGACTCGGGGATCCGCCGGGACTTGCCGAGCCGCACCGTCTGAAGTTCACCCGCATCCATCAGCACGTATAGGTGCGACCGACTGATGGCGAGCCGGGCCGCTGCCTCATTCACGGTGAGCAAGCGAGCACTCATGTCTTAACTCCTTCTGAGGGACGCCGTGTCGCGTTGCCTAAGAGTAGACCACACATACGATTGCTAGTGAGCCATCTAGGAAACCGTGCTCTATTGGGGTACAGTCAAGGACATGGCTGGACTAGTAGAGACCGTCATTGCCGGAAACGTGCGCCAGTTCAGAGAAGGAGCGCAGTGGTCGCAAGCCGACTTGGCTGACCGCCTCGGCGCCCTTGGCCTGGCGGGTTGGACTCAGGCAGGAGTGGCCTCAATCGAGAATGGCTCCCGACGACCACGCATCGACGACATCGCGGGACTATGCGCCGCCCTTGGAAGGCCCCTCGCCGATCTGCTTCGCGATGCCGAACCGTGGATCGTCGCGGCGCTGACAGACGTGCCCCATGAACCCGATGCCAACGCGGTTGCGAAGGCCGCAGCGGATCGGGAGTCCCGAGACCTCTACGCGCTCGCAGCCCGCCACCTCAAGAGCCGAGGGAACGTCCCCATCGCGCCCGAGGACCTGGCGACTTGGGCGCAGCACCAGTACGGAAGCGATCTGTACGTGATGCGCGAGGCCGCAGCGAGGCACCTGCTCGACAGCGGGTACAGAACCGACCTCACGAGAGCCCGTTCGACCGCCACCCGTGAACTCCTGGCACGACTAGCCCACGACTACCCCCAATCGAGGGAGATGAAGCCATGAGCCGACGCAAGCGGGGAAACGGCGAGGGCACGGTGTACGAGCGGAAGGACGGTCGCTGGGAAGCGGCCGTTCGCGTCGGCGCCCCCAACGGCCAGCGCAGCAGGGTGCGCGCCTACGGAGCCACGTCAGCGGAAGCCCGAGCGGCACTGAAGGCAGCCGTCAAACGAGCCGAACAGGGCCGACCGGTCAACGACTCCAGCGTGACCGTGAAGGCGTGGCTCACTACCTGGCAGAAGCCGGCCTTGGCGGCCTCAGCACGTCGCGAATCCACCCAGTACACCTACACACGGGTGGCTGAGGGCCACCTCGTCCCGACGCTTGGCGACGTGCGGCTCCGCGATCTCCGTGCCCATCACGTCGAAGGACTAATGGTGCGGATGGAGAAGGCTGGACTCTCCGGGAGCACCAGGCGGCTCGCGCTCCAGGTGCTCCGCGTCGCGCTAGACACGGCTGTGCGAGACGGCCTGCTCGCGTCTAACCCGACAGAAGCGGTCCAGCGACCTCGACAGACGCCCCAGAAGGACGCGGTCTGGTACTCACCCGAGGAGACGTTGGCTCTACTCGACGCAGCCAAGGGCGAGCGATGGTCCCCGCTGCTCGTGACTGTCGCCTACCTTGGGCTCCGCATCGGCGAGGCGCTCGCCCTTCGATGGGTTGACCTCGACCTGGACGCTGGCACGTTGACGGTTTCGGGAACCCTCACGCGGCACGGTCACGCGACCTTAACCAGGACTGAACCCAAATCGGTCAAGTCACGTCGCACCTTGCCGCTGCCGCAGGCTGTGCGGGCCGTCCTGGCCGAGCAACGGCGGGCTCAGGCAGTCGAGCGACTTCGCGCAGGTGAATCCTGGCGCGACAGCGGTGCTGTATTTGCCACAGAGGACGGCGGCTGGGTCGAGCCCCGGACGGTGTCTCGCTGGTACACCCGCATGGCCACGCAGGCAGGCGTGGGCGGCTCCTGGCACTCCCTGCGGCACTCCACGGCAACACTCCTGCTCACCTCTGGCGTCCCGATGAGCACCGTGTCGGCCGTCCTCGGGCACGCCGACGTGCGCACCACGGTCGGGGTGTACGGGCACGTAGGTGCCAAACATCTGTCCACCGCGATGGCGCACATGACCGAGGAACTTGGCTGACTGACCCAACGCCGACTAGTGGGCCACTAGTCCTGGCGAATGCGCCAGATGGCGATCCCCAGAGTGCTGCGAGCCCACTAAACCACCCTTCCCCACTTCGGCCTACTTCGGTGTTGACCAGTCGGCTAGCGCCTTCTGGGCTGCGTTCAGGCGATCTGCCGCCCCTGCGCGGCGCGGGGGGTCTGACCCGTGACTAGCCGCGTTAGGGAGTGCGCCCTCAGGCTCTCGCCGCACGCTTTCTGCAGACCGCTGCGGGGCTTTAACCCTTCCGCCATGCTCGCAGTGTGACTGAGCCAAAGGGAGAGCCCCAGGCGTACAGGCCCGGCGACAGCGTGAACGGCCACTACCTCGGTGACGACTACCAGTGGCATCCGCTGCCACCGGACTCGGGCCACCCTGCCCCGTCGCCTGTTCCGGGGTTTGGCTACTTCTACAAGAGGTACTTCGGCCGCACGTGGCTCGTCATCCTTCTGCCCCTCTGGGGGATCCTGACGGTGGTGAAGTTGGGGGACGAGGTATTCGCCGCCGCGATCATCGACGCCGCTCTTGAGGCCGCCTGGTTTGGCTTGCTGTTGGCTCTTGCGGTCAACTGCCTCGTTGCGGCCGTCTTCCAGAACCGGACCGCCCTGGCAGCCGTGCCACCACCTGCACTAATGCCCACCTTGCTCCCGGACCCGCTGGGGTCTGGGAGCGCCAGGGTGACCAGCCAGAGCGACTACTCATCTCTCTCGCGAGCGGAGTTGGAGGAGCGACTGGCTGCGGCGGAGCCGCAAACGTCCATGGTCCCTACACCGACGGCGGCAAGCGCTGGTTCAGGTCGGCCACGACGACGCCCATCCAGACTCCTGATCATTCTGGGGGCTGCGGCCCTTCTGGTGGTCTTGCTCGTCGTGGCGGACTGGTACGAGCGCAACCGCGAGTTGGGGAACTTGCTCGACGCCGTTGAGACATCCGAGAGCGCCATGAACGGCGCCATACGGTCATTCACGGGGGCGGATTCAAGCCTGGGGAGCCCGCCGTACACGCAGGAGGCTGTGGATGACTGGGAGGCCAAGGTCCTTGCCGCGTCGTCCAAAGGGGCGGCGGCAGTCCTCACCACGGGCGATGCGATTCGGGACGTGCGGATCCTTCCGTGGCACTCCTCACTGAAGACGGCAAAGGCTCGCTACCTCGCACACAACAAGACCTGGCAGGTGCACCTAACGGCGGTGGCCAACGATCCGGCGGAACTTTTCACCCCGCACCCGGAGATTGGTGGCACCTTCACGTCCGCAGAGGCAGCATTCCGCAAGGCGGTCCCGATGCTCGCTCTAAACGATGCCGAGGCGCGAATCGACGAGATCTTCGCGGAGTAGAGGTCACGGGGACTGCGGACGTGCCCACCCTCTGCCACGCACGCCAAGGGCTGGATGTAGATGCGTCTTACAACGGCTGCCCGAGGCAGAGAACACACGTCGCGAGCCCAGTTGCCGTCAAATCTGGCCGTCAAGAGCCAGCGCCGAGAGATGCGCACGCTCGTGACCTGCGCCGATGTGGGCCGCCTGGGGATCGAACCCAGAACCCGCGGATTAAAAGTCCGCTGCTCTGCCAATTGAGCTAACGGCCCGTTGCTCGGCCCCAAGACTAAGGCGTCCCAAGCCGTGGTCTGCGGGGCGTTGGATCATCGGGGCCGATCCAAGTCCGGCACCGGAGGAGGAGGTTCGGATCTGGCGACAGCGATTTCCAGAGCTGCTGTTCGCTTGGAGCAGCGACCCCGGGAACGTCAAGCCCGCGATCGACCAGGCTCATCAGGATCTGCAGGTGTAGATGTGGCGGCCAACCTCCGTTGACCGCCTCCTCCCCGACGTGGACGAAAGCCTGTCCCCGCAACACTTTCGACCCGACGACGAGTTCTTCCAAGCTCTCTCGGGACAGATGCCCATAGAGAGTGAAGAAAGGGATCCCCCCATCGGTCTGGTGCCGGAGGATGACCACGGGGCCGTAGTCCAGCGCAGCGTTGTTGTCACCCAACGCCGCCACCACCCCGTCGAGCGGTGCGTGCACGGCGGACCCGACTGCGACGAAGAGATCCACCCCTAGATGGACGCTCCGTGCCTCGCCCGCCATCGGGTCCACGAAAGCCGGGGACTGATAGACGCCGCGGTCCTCGCCATAGCGACCGATCCCGACCTCTGCTGCCGCCTCCTTCATGGCCGCCCGCACGCCCTCCGACGTGGCGGATTCGGGAGGGGATCCGAGGCTCCAATCAAGGGTGATGCGCGCTAGGTCTTCCAGGGCAGTCCCCAGCACCGGTGCAGGATCAGCCAGCCCGGACAACAGAAACTGCCGTACGTCGCCCGAACGCGGATGCGCCTCGTAGCCGCAGGCGTCACGGAACCGATAGTGCGCGAAGTCCGCGCTTCCGGCCCGGAGAAGCTGGAGCACTCGCCATGCATCGTCTTGGCTGACCAAGAGATAGTCGTTGTCCGGCTGCCGGGCTCGCTCGTGAGCCGACATGACGAGGGTGGTCGCAAGACGGCCGCGGATCAGCGGCTCGAGGATCGCCAACTCTTCGGGATGCAGCGGCGCGACCTCGTGGTAACCCGCAACCATCGGCAGGATCCCCCGCACCGGATCTGCCTGCCGAAACATCGCGTACGCCGCGGCTATCGCGAGATCGCAGACTCGAGGAGCAGTCATCAGGTCCCCGAAGTCGATGAGCCCCCGGACGCTGCCGTCGTCCCTGACGATGACGTTGTAGTCGTTCGGGTCCCCGTGAATAACTTGTCCAGGGATCCGACTGAGGGCGGGTTCCACTACGGCACGGTGATGGGCGATCACCTCCTCGACAGCCGTACGACGGTTTGGATCCTCGACGTAGGAGACGTGGCGAGCCAGCTCTGGGATGTTGACCAGGTTCCAACTCGAGTGCCGATGTTGCGCCGGATGCTCCAGGCCCGCCAGGGCGAGGTCGACCGTCGCAACTACCCGTCCCAAGCTTCGGAGGAGCTCCGTCGTCTGAGACGGCACGTCGGCCAGGACTCGACCCTCGAGCCAGTCGAGCATCCGCACCTGGCGGCGAGAACCGTCGAGGTTCACCCACGGCTCGGCCAACGGCTGTCGCTGCCGGGGAACCAACGAGGCGGCTACGGTTCCTGCCAGGTGCTCCAAAGCAGTGTCTTGGAAGTCGAGTTCCCCCGAATCGACCCCGGCAGCGTGCACCTTCAGGACGTAGGCGCCGACGCGTGCATTCAGATCCCGATCACCCTCCTGGAGAGCGACGAGACCGGTGACTCCGAACAGGTCCGAGGCGATCGCCGCAACGGCGTCCTTCAGGCGCTTCGAATCCACTCACCGAGCATAGGGAGCAACCGTGGAACCGGGCGACTTCGCGCGGCGCATGCTCAAGACTTCCCACTAACATCGCGATATGCCCAGCAGCGACGGCCTACGGGCGCCAATTCAGTACGTCTCGACCGGGCAGCTTCCGGCGGCCGACACGGTGCAGGCACTGGTCGATGAGGCGTACGAGCTCTTTCGGCACGACTCCAGCGGCGCCAGCTCGACGGTCTATCCCGCTCTGGCAAAAATGCCTCGGGACCTCTACGGCGTCTGCGTGGTTGGGGTCAACGGTGCCGTGCACGCTGCGGGCGACGCCGACGTCGAGTTCACGATCATGAGTGTGGCTAAGCCTTTCGTCTTTGCACTCGTCTGCCAGGAGCTCGGCGTGGACGAGGTGCGGGAACGGCTTGGCGTCAACGCGACCGGGTTGGCGTTCAACTCCCTGTCCGCCATCGAGCGCGGCAGCGACGGTCGCACCAACCCCTTGGTCAACCCCGGGGCGATCGCCACAACCAGCCTCGTGCCCGGATCTACTCTGGAAACCAAGTGGGAGTTCATCGTTGAGGGCCTCTCGCGGTTCGCGGGCCGTGATCTAGCCATCGACGACGAGGTGTTCGCCTCTGCTTCGCACACCAACCACCGCAACCAAAGCATGGCGCGACTTCTGAAGAGCTATGACCGCATCTTCTTCGACCCCGGCGAGACCGTAGATCTCTATACGCGGCAGAGCTCTTTGAGCGTCAGTGCGTGCGACCTGGCAGTTATGGGCGCCACGCTTGCCGACGGGGGGATGAACCCCCGTACAGGCATACGGGTCGTTGAAACCGAGGCCTGCCGTTCCGCACTCGCGGTTATGGCCACAGCCGGGCTCTACGAGACCACAGGGGATTGGCTGTACACGATCGGGCTCCCCGGTAAGAGCGGGATCGGAGGCGGCATCGTGACGGCGGCCCCGGGCAAGGGCGGGCTCGGCACCTTTGCTCCACCGCTCGACGCCGCAGGCAACAGCGTCAAGGGCCAGTTGGCCGCCCGCCATCTCTCGGAGACGCTGGGGCTGAACCTATTTGTGTCCCAGGCGCATGCTGCCGATGCCGACTCCTGACCCGAGCCCAAGGTCTACCCGGCGGTGGGTCAAGCCGTTGGCCTTCACGGCCTTTGCGGCGGCAGTGGTCTGGATCGTCATCGGCCAGGTTGGCCGAGTCGATTGGCCCGAGGTTGGGGCCGCGCTGAGCGAATTGGCGTTCTGGCAACTCCTCGTCCTCTTCGCTGCCCTACTCGTCCGGCAGTCGCTCAACGCAACCCCACTGGCTCTCTTCGTTCCGGGACTTGGCCTCGCACGGGCCATGCAAAACGATCTCAGCGCCAACCTGATGGCGACCGTTGCACCGCCACCGAGCGACTTCGTGATCCGGGTGGCGATGTTCAAGTCCTGGGGACTGGACCCAGTACGCGGCGTGGCCGGCATGAGCCTCAACACCGTCGCCTTCTATGCCGTGCGGTTCCTGGCTCCGGCGCTTGGGCTTCTTCTGGTGGCGGTCAGCAGCTCGGAGCAGGGGCGGCCGCTGGTCGCAGGACTCAGTGCGCTGATCGCTCTCGCAATCCTGGTCGGCGTCTACCTCGTGCTCAAGAGCGAGGACCTGGCCGCGTGGGTCGGACGTACGGCGGGCCGACTGGCGCGACGTTTCCGCTCCACGGTCGATCCCGAGGACTGGGCGCATTCCGTAGTGGATTTCCGCGGGGCGATGCTCGACAACGGCCGAGCCGGGTTCATCCCTGCCATGGCCGCGCTGATCGGCGTGGTCTTGTGCGATGCATTGATGATCGTCCTGGCGCTCCGCTTCGTCGGGGTGACGCCGGCTGAGCTTGCCTGGGTCGACATCGTCGCCGCCTTCCTGCTCGCCTACCCGCTGACGCTGTTCCCCTTCAGCGGCCTCGGAGTTCTCGATGCTTCCCTCGTGGCGACCTGGACCGACATCGGCGGCCCCGGCGTTGAGGCCCCAGCGGTCGCAGCACTCATCGTGTGGCGAGTCTTCACACTTCTCGTTGCACTCGGACTCGGGCTCATCACTTTGACGGTCTGGCGACGCAGGACCCGAATGTTGGAATGGTCGACATGAGCGACGCGACCATCAGTCTGCTGATTCTCGGCGCGGTGATTCTGGTGTTCGTATGGAACCGGCTCCCAGTTGGGGTCGTGGCCATCTTCACTGCGTTGTCGTTGTGGGCCACCGGGGTGCTCACCTTGGACGACGCGCTCGCAGGCTTCGGCGATCCTGTCGTCATCTTCATCGCCACCTTGTTCGTGGTCAGCGAGGGGATCGACTCCACGGGGGTAACCGCTTGGGCCGGTCAAGCAATCATCGACAAGACCGGCGACGGTTTCGTTCGAGTGATGTGCGCCGTGATGCTGCTGTGCGCCGTACTCACAGCCCTGATCAGTCTCAACGGATCAGTCGCTGCCCTGTTGCCCATGGTGGTCGTGCTCGCCCGCCGGATCGGGCAGCCGCCGTCGCAGATGCTCATGCCGATGGCCTTTGCCGGGAGTGCCGGGTCACTCCTGGTCCTCACCGGAAGCCCCGTCAATGTCATCGTGTCGGAGGCGTCCCAGGACGCAGGGGGTGGCGGCTTCAGCTTCTTCGCCTTCACGGTAATGGGCGTCCCGCTCCTCATCGTCACCATCGTGTTGTGCCTCACCCTCGGTCGCCGGGTCCTCCCCAACCGGGTGTCGAAGTCCCTGCCACCCGACTTGAGCCAGCACGCAGCGACCCTCTCGCAGCACTACGCGCTCGATGACGGCCTCTACCGGCTGCGCGTCCGAGGCGGTTCCCCGCTGATCGGCACGATCCCTGGCGACGTCGACCTCGGGGCGTACCGCGGAGTCACGTTGATCGGCCTTCAGGCTGGGACGGAGGATCCCAACCCAGTCCGCCACCAAGTCGATGAGAACGACGTCCTCGTCGTCACCGGGCCGCCCGAGCAGATCAGTCACCTCGTGGTCGACCAGGTCCTGGCCGTCGGCATGAAGCGGCTCCCAGGCGAGGGCGAGGTCGACCTGCTCAACCGTGAGCTGGGGGTCATCGAGGTGGTGATCCCCCCGCGATCGCCCCTCGTCGGCGAGACCGTCTTCCCCGGGATGCTCCGCGGCCCCGACCTGGTCATCCTCGCCGTGCAGCGCCTGGGCAGGGACAGGGGTCCAGTGAATACCGAGCTCGCCGTCGGGGACGCGATGCTGATCCATGGCACCTGGCCGGCGATCGATGCCCTCGTCGATGACCGCGACATCCTCATCGTCGACTCACCCGACTTGGTACGCCGGCAGGCCGTACCGCTCGGCCCCAAGGCCATCCGCGCGATCGCCGTACTCACCTCGATGATCGTGCTGCTCGCCGTCGGTCTCGTCCCTCCGGCAGTTGCCGGGCTGCTCGCCGCATCAGCAATGGTGCTGCTGCGCGTTGTCGGGGTCGAACAGGCCTACCGCTCGGTGTCGTGGGGAACGGTCGTCCTCGTCGGGGGACTCATCCCCCTGTCGACCGCCCTGCAGCAAAGCGGCGCCGCTGAACAGATCGCCAACGTCATCATCAACCTGGTCGGTGATGGCCGCCCGTTGCTGCTGATGCTGGCGCTCTTCGCGCTCACTGGTGTCCTCGGGCAGATCATCAGCAACACCGCCACGACGCTCATCGTGGTCCCGATCGCGGTGTCAGCTGCGCTCGAGACCGGTGTCTCGGTGCAGCCGATCCTGATGCTCATCGCGGTGGCTGGCTCGGCCTCCTTCCTCACCCCGATCGCCACGCCCGCCAACATGATGGTGATGGCGCCGTCGGGCTACCGTTTCGGCGACTACTGGAAATTGGGACTGCCGATCATGGCGGCGTGGCTGGTCCTGTCCCTGGTAATCATCCCGCTGGTTTGGCCTTTCTGAGCGGCGGACCGCAGATCGACGGGCGATGTTCACCCGCGCTCGCTAGGGTCCAGATCAACCACACCTGAACCCGGGGAGACTGACCATGACCGACGCCGCGGTGGCGCCCAAGACGTCCGGCATCCAACGAATGCTCGACGGGATCGAACGGGTCGGCAACAAGGTGCCGCACCCCGCGATCATCTTTCTCGGGCTGATCGTCATGGTCATCGTGCTCTCCGCGGTGCTGGCCGCCTTCGGGGTCAGCGTGACCTATGACGAGGTTGTCGACTCGACACCGCCTGTCGTTCAGGAAGAGGACCTCGGAGGAACGACGGCACCGGAGATCATCGTGCCGCCGGACTACGACGACGACGTCGTGATCGTGCAGAAGACCACAGAGGTGGAGAGCCTGCTGAGCATCGACGGCATCCGCTTCCTGTTCTCCTCCTTCGTGTCGAACTTCGCGGGCTTCGGTGTGGTCGCGGTCATCTTCGTGGCGATGATGGGCGTCGGTGTGGCTGAGGAATCGGGTCTGATGGCGGCCCTCATCCGCAAACTGGTCAAGGTGGCACCGGCGGGCGCGTTGACGTTCATCATCGTCTTCGTCGGCATGCTGTCCAACGTCGCCACAGATGCTGGCTACCTCATTCTGATCCCCCTCGGAGCCGCTGCGTTCTTGTCAGTGGGCCGGCATCCCCTTGCTGGACTCGTCGCTGCCTTCGCGGGCGTGAGCGCCGGGTTCGCCGTCAACATCCTCATCACGCCCAGCGATGCGCTGCTGACCGAAGTCACGAACGAAGCCATCGGTCTGGTCAATCCCGCCCTCAGCATCGACATCACGGCCAACCTTTGGTTCAACATCGCCTCGACGCTTTTCGTCACCGTGGTGATCACCTATCTCGTGGCAAGAGTGATCGAGCCGCGCCTTGGCACGTACACCCCGGAACCGGCACTGGCCCTGACCGGCGGTGGAACCGGTGGAAGCGGGTCCAACGACTCAATGCTGGTCGACCCGAACCAGATTGTCGGCCCGGAGGACGCACCGGAGGTGGACGCTTCCGCGGAGTCCAAGGGACTGCGCTACGCGCTGTGGGCGCTCGTTGCCTCAGTCCTGGTGATCCTGGTCGCCACGCTTCCGTCGGGCGCACCACTGCGCGACCCGGTCACTGGCGAAGTGATCGGGACTTCACCGTTCATGGACAGCCTGGTCTTCATCATCACGCTGATCTTCTTGGTGTGCGGCCTCGCGTACGGGCGCGGCGCGAGGACACTCACCACGGCCACCGAGGCGATCAACGCGATCGTCAAGACCTTCGGCTCTCTGGCCGGGCTGATCTTCTTGCTTCTGCTGATCAGCCAGTTCATTGCCTATTTCAACTTCTCCAACATGCCCGTCGTCGCGGCCGTGGGGCTCGCCGACATCCTCGAGTCGGCCAACATCGGCGCCGTCTGGCTGTTGGTGGGCTTCATCCTCGTGATCGCCTTGCTCAACCTGATCATTCCCGGGGTGCTGCCGAAGTGGGCGATCTTTGCCCCGATCTTCGTCCCGCTGTTTATCAACCTTGGCGTTGCGCCGCAGACGGTGCTGGCCGCCTACCGAGTCGGTGACGGTCCGACCAACGTGATCACGCCGCTCATGGTCTATCTGCCGTTCATCGTGATCGTGGCCCAGCGATATCGCAAGGATGCCGGGCTCGGCACGATCATCGCGCTAATGCTCCCGATAACCGTGGTGCTGCTCCTCACCTGGACGCTGTTCTTCGTCGTCTACTTCCTGCTCGGACTCCCGATGGGGCCGGGCTTCCCCTCTGAGCTGTAGTCCCGCGTCTTCACGCGCGATGTGGGGGCGGCCGAGCGTGGTACTTCACGCGTCAGGACGGCGTGTCGCGCGTGAAGTGCTAGAAGACGACGGTGCGGGATCCGCTGAGGAAGACTCGGCGCTCGGCGTGGACGCGTACGGCATGGGACAGCACGCGGCGCTCCACGTCACGACCCACGGCCGCTAGGCGGTCAGCTGACTCGACGTGGCCCACCCGTACGACGTCCTGCTCGATGATCGGACCCTCGTCGAGGTCAGCCGTCACATAGTGCGCCGTCGCCCCGATGAGCTTGACCCCGCGGGCGTGCGCCTGGTGATAGGGCCGTGCCCCCTTGAACCCGGGCAGGAACGAATGGTGGATGTTGATCGCTTTCCCGCGCAGCGCCCGACAGAGGTCGTCGCTCAGCACCTGCATGTAGCGCGCAAGTACGACCAGGTCGGCGCCGGACTGTTCGACGAGCACCAGAAGCGCCGCCTCCGCTTCGGCCTTGCTCTCCGGCGTGACCGGGATGTGGTGATAGCTCAGGCCGTAGCGCTCCACGATCGAGCGGCAGTCCTCATGGTTGGACACGACGCCCACGACATCGATGGGTAGGTCGCCTGCGTTCCACCGATAGAGCAGGTCGACCAGACAGTGGTCGAACTTCGACACCAAAATCAGTACCCGACAGCGATCTGCCTCCTCGCGCACGGCAACCTCTGCCTCATCGAGGGTCGGCTGCGCGCCGATCGCTGTGCGCACGACCTCAACGTCGGCGACCTCGGAGTCGAAGGCGGTCCGCATCACGAACAATCCAGTTTCCGCATCGTTGAACTGCGCGCTTTCGGTGATGTTTCCGCCGACCGACAACAGCGCGCTGGTCACGGAATGCACGATGCCGGGGCGGTCCTGGCAACTGAGCGTCAGGACGTAACCAGCCACGGTGCACTACCTCTTCCGTCGGGTACGGCTGCCGAGCTCCGGCGGACCGTCGAACGGCGAGAGTACCCGATCCTGACTGACCGTTCAGGACCGGCGTCTTCAGACAGCCTGCGCAACGGGGATACTGGGTTGCCCCTTTTTTGAGAGGACCCCAGTTGGCGGCCGGTGAGGACCTGGCGCGCGAGCTCGAAGCTGAGCAGCGCGTGGTCTCGATGCTCTACGCCCATCTCGACGCCCTCATGGAGGCGACCGAGCAACGCCGCGCCGACGTACGCCGCACTCCCGCAGCCGGCACCCCAGGCAGCCACAACGAGCGCGACGCCCTCACCAAGGCCTACGAACAACGCCTCGCCCAGCTGCGGGCCGTCGAGGACCGGCTGTGCTTCGGGCGCATCGACCTGCGCGGGGGCGAGCGCCGGTACGTCGGTCGGCTCGGACTCTCCGATGAGCTCCAGACCCCCGTGCTCATCGACTGGCGGGCCCCGGCGGCCGAGCCGTTCTATCAAGCGACGGCAGCCACCCCCGGGGAGGTGATTCGGCGCAGGCACATCACCACCAAGGGCCGCACCGTGACCGCTGTCGAGGATGAGGTGCTCGACCTCGATGCCCTCGACCCTGAAGAGACAGCCACCCTGGCCGGCGAGGGCGCGCTGATCGCCGCACTCGACGAGCACCGCAGCGGTCGGATGCGCGACATCGTCTCGACCATCCAGGCCGAGCAGGATCGAGTGATTCGCGCGCCGCTGCAGGGGATCTTGGTCGTTCAGGGTGGGCCGGGAACGGGCAAGACCGCGGTCGCTCTGCACCGGGCGGCGTTCTTGCTCTACACCCACCGCGAGCGCATCGCCCGCAGCGGCGTACTCCTGGTAGGCCCCAACCAACCGTTCCTCCGCTACATCGAGCAGGTCCTCCCCTCCCTCGGCGAGACCGGCGTCGTCACCGCGACGCAGGGTGAGCTCTTCGCCGGCGTGACCGCGCATGCAGAGGAGGAGCCGAGGACCGCTGCCCTCAAGGGCGATGTACGGATGGCTCGGGTGATCCGCTCAGCCATCCAAGAACGGCAACGAATCCCTGAGCAAGCCAAGACTCTGCGGGTCGACAGCCACCGCGTCGTGCTACGCCGGCAGGACGTCGGTGCTTCTCGAGCCCGGGCGCGCGCCACTGGCAAGCCGCACAACGAGGCTCGTGCCGTGTTCGTCAAAGACCTCCTCTACCGGCTGGCCAAACAGCTCGCCGAGGTGCTCCGCCACGATCCCAACGACGAGGACCACTCAGACCTGGTCGCCGACCTTCGCGAGTCCCCCGATGTCCGGCGCGAGATCAACCTCTGCTGGATGCCCCTGACGCCGCAACGCCTACTTGCCTCGCTATGGGCTGATCCGGTACGGCTCGCGGCAGCCGCGCCGTACCTCAACGAGGACCAGCGCGCGCTCCTGCACCGACCCATCACCGCACCCTGGACTGCCGCCGACGTGCCGCTGCTCGACGAGGCTGCCGAGCTGCTCGGTCAGGATGACTCCGCGGACCGGATCGAGGCAGCCGGCCTGGCCGCAGAGCGACGGCGTGAGGCCGAGTACGCCCGAGGCGCTCTGGAGATGTCGAGTGCAGCCGGGATGCTCACAGCCGAAGCCCTCATGGACCGCTACGACAGCGCCGGGCCGGTGCTCAGCGTGGCCGAGCGCGCCGCTGAAGACCGTACGTGGACCTTCGGGCACATCCTGGTCGACGAGGCTCAGGAGCTCTCGGCGATGGCGTGGCGGCTGCTCGTCCGGCGTTGCCCGACCAAGTCGATGACGGTCGTCGGCGACCTCGCCCAGACCGGATCGCTCGGCGGCGCACGATCCTGGGCCGGCGTGCTCGACCCGCACGCCGCGGGGCGTTGGACCGTTGCCGAGTTGACAGTGAACTACCGAACTCCCGGGCTGATCATGACTGTGGCCAGCCGAGTGCTCGAGGCCTCCGGGATCCGCACGACGCCCCCCACGTCAGCCCGTGAAGGCCGTTGGCCACCGACCGCTGTGGGTTTCGAGCCCGGGGACTGGGCGCGTGTGGCCGACGTCGTGCGCGCCGAACGCGAGGCCGTCACCCCCGGAAGCCTCGCCGTCATCACCAGCAAAGCAGACGTGGGACGCGTCACGTCAGCCGTCGTGCGCGACCTGGGCCGTGAGGCTTTGGCGGAGTATGGATCGACCGTCGGCGCGGTGTCGGTTGTTCCCGTCGAGGAGGTCAAGGGTCTGGAGTTCGACGGCGTCGTGCTGGTCGAACCGGCCGCGATTCTGGCCGAGTCCCCACGGGGGCCAAGCGATCTGTACGTCGCCATGACCCGGCCAACTCAACGTCTGGTCATCGCGCACTCAACGGCACTTCCTGAGGCCTTAGCTGGCCTCGAGGCCTGGACAACCTCGAACCCAGCAGTACCGGATCCCTAACCGACGGTCGGGCTCGGCGACTCGACGCCGAAGATGACCAAACCCTCGGGGACCCGATACGCCGCGGTCGTGAGCACCAGCCCACCCGGCGACTGCGCCGCCTGCACCGAGCTGTAGCTGAACCCGGTCTCCTCACGGACCACCCCGTCACCTTGGGAGGTCACCAAGATCCTGCCTGAAGCAGTCCATGCGACCTGGATGACGGGATCCGTACCCAGGCCCACTCCGTACACGCGAACGCCGGACCCTGCATCAAGCACAACCAGCTCAGCCTTGCCGTCGGTCTCCCGGACCGAGGCCACCTGCGAACCCGAAGTGTCCAACACTCCGATGGCGAAACTCGGGCAACGCCGCCACGTCGCGGTTGGCTCGGAGATGACATTCACATCGAAGGCAACCAAGCAAGTTGACCCACTTTCGTCGCGCACCAACGCCACATCCCCGCGCACCGCAAGCGCTACCTCGGATGCTGGGATGTCCAGCTGAGCAACGGTTCCAGACTCACGCTCCCAGACGTAGGGGGGACCGCCGGGGTCGACCAGTCGCGCGAACCAGACCCGCTCAGCGTCCACGGCCAAAGGGAGTACCGGACCGTCGACGGTGATCCGGTTCACTACGTCACCCGCAAGGGTCTGCACGACGAGCTCTGACTGTCCCGTTGCCAGTGCGTTATCGCCCTCGATCGGTCCGGCGATGGCATGCACGACAGACAAGCCATCCGGCGAAACGGCAAAGCCACTTTGCGAGTCGCTCATCCGGCCGAGCTCGACCTGCGCACCGTCTGGACGCACGTACGACAGGGTTTGGTCAACGACCACCTTCCCCTTAGCGGCGGACCGCGTGGTCACGACGTAGCCACCTTCGGCCCTGGTCACCGCTTGAATGCCCACGTCGCTCGGACCAGCGGACACGACCACGATCGGTCCACCGCGAGCCGCGTCGACGATGCTCGACCCGAACGCGACCAGCGCCTGGTTCTCCCGAGCCAGTCGAAGGACCGAGTCCGGAAGTGTGGTCGCCGACGGCTGCGACGTCGGGGACGGCGGGGACGTGACAGGCGGCTTCCCACCGGTGAGACTCGAGACGGCTGCCACACCTGCAACCAGCCCCGCCGCAATGGCGAACCCGACGGCGATGCGTCGCTTCCGCCTTCGGCGCAGTTCCGCAGCCTGGTCGTGCACCTCGTCGATAAGGCCGACTGGAGGACGTAGGTCGTCTGCATGAGCCGCCAGGGTCTGGCGCACCTGGTCGCTCACCTCTGCCGAGGTCATTGGCTTCCTCGGCTCGGTCGGGGACCCTGGTTCAGCGGACTCGAGGACCGAACGCACACCCGCGAAGGCGCGAGCACCTTCGCTCTGCACGGTCTGACGAGAGCATCCGATCAGCCGCGCAACCTCCTCATCGTCGAGGTTCTCGCGGACACCCAGAACGAGCACAGTTCGCTCTCGGGGCGTCAGCTCCGCCAGGGCAGCCCAGACCAGGTCCCGCCGATCCGCACCTGACGGGAGCAGCAGCGGGGTGCTCACCGCGTCCGGCGTGCTCGCGGCGCGCGTCGTGAGCATGACTCGACGCACGTACGGCTCCGCAGACTCAGCGCCATCAAGACGACGCCAGGCCCGGACGGTGTCCACAAGGGCGCCCCTGAGCAACGCGATGGCGGTCGGCTCATCACCCGTCACGAGGTAGGCGGTTCGCAAGAGGGCAGGCGAACGAGCCGCGACGAACGCCTCGAACTCGCGATCGCCCGCGGCCACACCCACCCAGTCGCCTTTCATGCCGATCAGACCATCTGGCCTAAGGCATTCTCCCCGAGGATGCACATGGCCGCGCGGCGATCTCGCCAGCAGCCGACGGCGCGACCGGTGCGACCCCGCCCGGACGCGACGAAGCCCCCGCCGGCGGACCGGCGGGGGCTTCGTCGTGTTGCTGAGGTCGTGCGCGTCAGATGGCGCGGACGTTCTCGGCCTGCGGGCCCTTCTGGCCCTGCGTGATCTCGAACTCGACGCGCTGGTTTTCTTCGAGCGAACGGTAGCCGTCGGCTGCGATGGCGGAGAAGTGGACGAAGACGTCAGCGCCTCCACCATCCTGCGCGATGAAGCCGAAGCCCTTTTCTGCGTTGAACCACTTGACGGTGCCCTGAGCCATGGTGCTGTTCTCCTAGAGAGAGACGAAATCAGGACCCACACTTGTGGGACCTGGGCTGCCGTCTTCGTCACTCACGACCCAGGAGCGGTCCTGAATGGACAAAACGCCCGCGGCATGATGTCCGCGGGCGTCCAAGAACGTGCGTGGAACGGTCAACTGCAACCACGTAAAGGCTACACCCTCAGGCGGCGATCCAGGACCGAACGACGCAATGGACTTTTTGGTAAGGCTGCCAAGGGCTGGCACCCCCTAGTCTCACCGGGTGGTCGAGGCAGTGATTCCTTCGCGTCAACCTGTGGATGCGCACTTCCGCACGGGCGTGATTATGTGTGTCGCGGCCGCCTCGCTCTTTGCGGTCAACGGAACCGTCAGCAAGATCATTCTGCTTGCCGGGATGAGCGCATCCCGGCTGACTGAGCTGCGCTCGGCCGGCGCCTTCCTCGTGCTGTTCGTGTTCCTCTGGTTCACGCACCGGGACCGGCTGCGGATCAGCCGCAAGGAACTGCCCGAGCTGGTGCTGTACGGCGTTGTGGGTTTCGCCTTCGTCCAGTGGTTCTACTTCATCGCCATCGAGCGGCTGCCCGTGGGCATCGCGCTGCTGATCGAGTTCACCGCCCCGATCATGGTCGCGTTGTGGGTTCGGTTCGGGATGCACGAACCGGTGCGTCGTCGGTTCTGGTTCGCCCTGGCCCTCAGCTTGTTTGGACTGGGGATGGTGGCCGAGGTCTGGGGTGGGTCCTCCCTCGACGGCATCGGAGTCGCGGCGGCCTTTGTGGCCGCCGGCTCGCTGGCCTTCTATTTCATCCTCGGCGAAAAGAAGGTGCGCAACGACCGCGACACCGTGTCCTTGGTGTGTTGGGGGTTCGGCTTCGCCGCGCTGTTCTGGACGATTTTCCTGCCCTGGTGGTCCTTTCCCTGGGACCTGCTCGGGTCAGATGTCTCTCTGCTGGGGACCTACTCCGACGTCTACGCCCCGCTGTGGGTGCTCACCATCTACATGATCCTGTTGGGAACCGTCGCCCCGTTCGTGCTGATCATCGGTTCGCTCCAGCACATGCGGGCTACCCAGACCGGCGTGATCGGCATGCTCGAACCGGTCCTGGCCAGCCTGGTCGCCTGGTGGTGGTTAGGCGAGGCTCTTGGTCCCACCCAGATCGCCGGTGGGGTCATCGTCTTACTCGGCGTGGGAATCGCGCAGACGGCGCGTTAGCGCCTCACCGACGTCGACGGCGACGGCATCCCGGACCTCGTCGCGCTCCAGGGCGACATCCCCGGCCTGCTCTCCGAGACCGACGCCGGCCTCGCGGTGGAAGAGATGCCGGACAGCTCGGCCATCCCCTGCTCGCCTGGGAGAACACCTGGCTGATCCGTGCAGGTCAGGCGATCCGCAACAACGGCGGCACCCTGGTCGCCTTCGAGCGCATCCCGGCCGAGGACGTCCAGGCGGCCCTCGACGCCCCCGACGAGTGACCTCGTCCCACCCCGACCTGCTCACCCCACCACGATCACGAGAGAAGGCCAGTCATGCGACGTAGAGGACCCAGCCTGATGAGGGTGGCGGCGACCACGGCGGTCGTCGCCGGCACCGCCGAGTTCGCCGCGATGAAGGCCAAGGTCCTCGGGATCTGATCCCGGACGACGTCCAGCACGAGCGCGCAGAAGGGCCGCGGCGGAAGCCGGGGCCCTTCTGCATCCCTGGAGGGGATCGGTCGGCTGCGACGACCCCTCGACGCCGCAGCCGACCGCTGGATCAGCGCTGCCAGATGCCGACGGCGTTCTTGTCGAAGCTGGCGAACACGATCTCGTTCGTGCCGTCGCGGTTGAAGTCCTGGACGACCGCACCACCGGCCTGGCCCCAGCCAGCTCCGCCGGGCAGCACGGCGAGGGCGAAGCTGCCATCGCCCTTCTGCTCGAGGGTGAAGACGTTCTTGTCGCCGTCGCCGGAGATGGCGAGGTCGATGTCGCCGTCGCCGTCGAGGTCACCAGCGCCCACGACGCCCGGCGCCGCCTGGCCCGGGTTGGACGGGCCGCCACCGGCAGGGGGAGTGACGCCGATGGCGCCGTTCGCGGTCAGCTGGACGACGCTCCACGGAGCGGTCGGGTCCGCGCCCGGCGTGAACTCGAACACCGCCGGCTTCGCGTAGAGCACGAACGGGAAGCTGGTGAGCAGCTGGTTGGTGTGGTTGGTGGCGATCCACCGCGTCACCCCGTCGCCGCGGAAGTTCGGGACCGGGATGATCTGGAAGCCGTTGCTCTGAGCCGTGCCGATGGCTTGCTTCGAGAAGTCGGCCGCCGTCAGTCCGGGCAGGCCGTCGCCGTCGGTCGCGCTCTGCTTGAACCAGACGTACGACGCGGTGTCCGCGGACTGCGGGAAGCCGGGCACGGGCTGGAAGGCGACGCCCCCAAAGTACTGCGCGGAGACGATGTCGAGCTTCCCGTCGCCGTCGACGTCCCGGACGACGGGCAGGCTGCCGCCGCCGTTGCCCAGCACCACGGGGGAGCCGAACGCGCCGCCGCCGAGTCCGGGCAGGTAGGTCAGCTTCACGGAGTCGTCGAACGGGCTCGACGCGTCGTTGGCCGACTCGGCCACGGTCACGATGTCCTTGAGCCCGTCACCGTCGAGGTCCACGTGCTCGACGCCGTGGAACGAGGCGACCTGGCCGGTGAGCAGGTCGTGGCGGATCCAGCGGGACCCGTTCGCCTGGTTCTCCCACCAGGTGAGCGAGCCACGTCCCTGCGTGATCCCCGTGCACGAGGACTTCGCGATCGCGAATCCCTCGAAGAAGAAGCCGGCGGGCACGATGAGGTCCGTGTCGCCGTCGCCATCGACGTCGGTCGGTGTCGGACGGTTCGGGACGACGATCCCGTCGGCCGGAGTGATCACCGTGATCTTGCTGTCCGCGCTCCCGGACAGGGCGATGTCGCCGGCCCGCTTGTTCCTGGCCGTGTTCGTGTACACCTGCACGGTTCCGCCCGCGGCCGGGTAGGCGAACGGCGACGTCAGGTCGGCGCACTTGAGGAACGGGGGCAGTCCGGCGAACGGCGGCGTGGTCGGGAACTTCGTCGTGAAGGCGCCGTAGCCGGTGGCAGCGATCTCGGGACGGACGTCGCCGAGGATGTCGCCCGCGGAGGCGAACGCCGCGCCGGTGACCGTGTCGACCGTCGTACCGGTGAAGACCGCGGGCGTCGACGGATCGGTGGCGGCCTGCGCCGTGCCGGTCATGGCGAGGGCGGCAGCGCAGCCGCCCGCGGTCACGAGGGCGACGGCGCGGGCGGCGCGGCGTCGGCCCTGAGGCTGGGACTGGGACTGGGACATGGACTCTCCTGCACTGGTGGCTGACGAGCGGAACAGTGGTCCACTGGGAGGGACAGCGGTTGGGAGGACTGTGTCGCACAACCTCTCGCACAAGAAGACCTGGCAGATAACGAAATGGACACGGCGTGGAGCCCTGGCCACGTCGGGCGCCTTAGCCTGCCCAGCGGAACGCCGGCCTACGACGCCGGCGCCAGGTGCGCGGCGAGGTCAGCCCTCGCCCGTACTGTCGCTCACGTGAGGGTGAGGGTCATCGTCGTCGTGTAGTCCCCCGCGCGCTGGAAAGGCGGCACGGTCAGCGTGAGGTTAGCCGCGCAGTCGTACTGACCACCGCCCGACCCAGCACCACCGATGACGCCCGCGCCGACCGTGGCCACCGTGTGCGCTGCGCCACCGAACGCGCCCGCCGACCCGCCGATGACTGCAGCCGAACCGGCGAGCGGCGCACAGGTGGTCGCGCCCATCGTCAGGTTTGCTTCAGTGATCGAGCCACCGGTGCCGCTGTCGAAGGGTCCGGTGAGCGTCGCCGTCAAGGACCAGCCGTACGTCCCGCCTCGGGCATCACTCACGCGAATCGGGTTCATCGGCGCCGAGACGTTCTGCCCGACGGCATCGGTAGTGACATCCCCCAGCTCCACCTGGGTGGCTGACGGGTTAGCCGGGTCTTGGAGCGCCTGCTGGGTGAGTGCCCCCGGGGTAACCTCAGCGAACACGTTCTGCTGGGTCGAGCAGGGCGCCACGCAATCGCTCACAGGGTTGGCGATCGGCTCGCCGTAGAGGGCTACCTGCGCGACCAGACGCGGTGCGTAGGAGTAGGCGCCAGACGTCGGATCTGGGGTGCCCGAGCGAGGCTTGCATACGATCGTCGCGGTCGTCGGAGAACCCCCAACGTCATCGAACTGCAGGGTGTAAGTGGCTTGGACGAAGCTCACGGCGAGCTGATCTCCTGGTTCGTACGGAGCCGCTGGCTGGAAGCTCGCCGCACCTGGGGCCGGGGGCGAGAGGGTCTCTGAAGGGCTCAAGTTCCCCAGCGGACCAGGACTCCCGGCGTCACTCGCCGCGGTGACACCGATTTCCGGCTTCCCGGGCGCGACCACGCTGAACGTGAACGACGAGGTCGTCACCCGCGCGTCGGTCAGCGCGACCGGCAAGCTTCGCGGCGCACCGGCGAGGGTGGCCGTAAAACTGATCGCGCTGCCGGTGGGCGCGGCGACCGGTGCCGTGACATCGAGGGACGTCGTCAAGCCCACGTCCGACCACGCGCCGCCGCCTGGGATCACCGTGTCGCAGTCCAGGGTGAGCGGCGTGACGGCCGCCTCGGCAGATGGAACGAACACCACGACGCTGGCTAGGACGCCGCCGATCACCGCACCAACGGACGCCCGGCGGAGCCCGGTCCTCACGGGAGCGTCACCGTGCCGCGCAGGATGTCGGACAGATAGGTCGGTGCGACGAAGGTGCAGTAGTGCGCGGCCAGGAAGTTGGCCGGCAAGCCCGGGGTCGTCGATACGGAGTAGACCGAACCAGATTGCAGGGTGAGCTGGCTGCCGCTGCGCGTCGCTACGGTGCCGTCACCGTAGGCCCAGCCGGCCCCCGTCGTGTAGATCACGTCGTCCTGGAAGGCGATGTCGTTCGGGGCGAAGGCAGACGTAACACCATCGGCGGCGAGCTCGGCCTGGACCGCGGCGAGAGTGTCTTCGTTCACCCTTCGACAGCCCTGGCCCGGAGCAGCCCCGTTGACCGTGACGCGGCCGCCGAAGCCCCACGCCGGGTCAGTGCGGACCAGGCTCTCGGCCGTGCGCAGCTTGCAGCGGATGTGCTTGGGCTTGCCCGAGCCGGGCGCCGTCCACTCGACGAATTGACGAGTCTCGATCCGACCGGGGGTGGTGACGATTCCGCCACTCACCTCGGGTTGGGTGATCGTCGACTTGGACTTCACGAAGGTGCGGGCGGTGAGCGCGGACGCGTCACCGAGTTCGGCGTACGCCGTCCCGGTGATCGCGATCCCGTCTAGACCGGTGATCCCCGCGACGGTCTTCTGCGCCTCCTGGCAGAAGCTGAAGAAGACCGTGGGGCGCAGAGCCTCCTTGGCGCCGATGCCCTGGGCGCGGACCACGGCTGTACCCGCCAACAACAGCCCAAGCGCCACCGCAACAACAGTCAGGCGCCGGCGCAGGGGTGACACCGGTGCAGGCATGAGTCGATTATGGAACACGAGTCCGCCTTGTGGAAAGCCCTGATCGCCCCTCGGACGAGTGATGAGTCCCCGAAACCCCGCTAAGTAGCGGGGCAAGGGGTCCTTGCACCCGCTAAACGACGGTGGTGACGCCCTTGCCGACGACCACGACGCCGCCCTCGGTCACGGTGTACAGCTCACGGTCGCGGTCGAGATCGACGCCGATCCGGGCACCTGCCGGAACGACGCAGTTCTTGTCGAGGATGGCCCGTCGAATGACGGCGCCGGGGCCGATCTCCACCCCCGGCATCAATACCGAGCCTTCGACGTAGGCACCGGCCTCCACCGACACGTCGTTGGAGATGACCGACCCGACGATGTGCCCTCCCGAGATGATCGAACCCCCACCGACGATAGACTCATGGGCACCGCCGCCCTCAACGAATTTCGCCGGCGGCAGCGGCGGCTGACTAGTCAGGATCGGCCACTCGCGGTTGTAGAGGTTGAACACCGGGTGGATCGACACGAGGTCCATGTGAGCGTCGTGATAAGAGTCCAGGGTCCCGACGTCGCGCCAATAGCCGCGGTCCCGATCGGTGGAGCCAGGGACGACGTTGTCAGCGAAGTCATAGACCTGGGCATCGCCCTGCTTGGTCAGCATCGGGATGATGTTGCCGCCCATGTCGTGCACCGAGCCGTCGTCGCCGGCATCGGTGCGCAGAGCGTCGATTAGGGCCTCCGTGGAGAAGACGTAGTTGCCCATCGAGGCAAAGATCTCGTCGGGGTTGTCCGGAAGCCCGGGCGGGTCCCTGGGCTTTTCGAGGAACTCCGCGATGTGCCTTCCGTCAGCGTCGGTGGAGATGACCCCAAACTGGTCGGACTGGGACCTTGGCACCCGGATCCCGGCCACCGTCACCCCAGCCCCGGACTCGACGTGCTGCTCGACCATCTGTGCTGGATCCATGCGATAGACGTGGTCGGCCCCGAAGACGACGACGTACTTCGGACGCTCGTCATAGACCAGGTTGAGACTCTGGAAGATCGCATCCGCCGAGCCCTGGAACCAGCGCGGACCGAGGCGCTGCTGGGCTGGTACAGGCGTGACGTAGTTGCCGAGCAGGTTCGACATCCGCCAGGTCGTGGTGATGTGCCGGTCGAGTGAGTGCGACTTGTATTGCGTCAGCACGCACAGTCGCATGTAGCCGCCGTTGACCAGGTTGGAGAGCACGAAGTCCACGAGGCGGTACTGGCCACCGAACGGGACGGCCGGTTTAGCGCGGTCCTGCGTGAGGGGCATGAGACGCTTGCCCTCGCCGCCGGCGAGGACGATGCCAAGAACTCCGCGACGCGACATGGTCGGAGCCTAGGCTCTCGACATGCGCATCGGCCTGCTGACCCGAGAGTTCCCCCCGGACGTCTACGGCGGCGCGGGTGTCCATGTCGAGTATCTCGTCCGCGAACTGCGGAAGCTGGCTGAGGTCGACGTGCACTGCTTCGGTGCCGCGCGCTCCGGAGCCGAGGCCCACGAGGTGCCGCACACCCTCGGTGCCGCCAACCCGGCGCTGCAGACCCTCGGCGTCGACCTGGCTCTCGCCGCGGCTGTCGGTGGGTGCGACGTCGTTCACTCCCACACCTGGTACGCCAACATGGGGGGGCACCTGGCCAAGCTGCTCCACGACATCCCCCACGTCGTGACGGCCCACTCCCTCGAGCCTCGCCGGCCGTGGAAGGCCGAGCAGCTCGGCGGTGGCTACGCGATCTCGTCGTGGGCCGAGCAGACCGCCTACGAGGGTGCCGACGCGATCATCGCGGTCAGCCAGGGAATGCGCGCCGACATCTTGGACTGCTACCCCTCCCTGGACCCCGACCGGGTTCAGGTCGTCCTGAACGGGATCGACACCGAGGAGTACGCCCCCGACCCGGCCACCGACGTCGTCGAAGCCGCCGGCGTTGACCTGGACAAGCCGTACGCCCTCTTCGTCGGGCGGATCACTCGTCAGAAGGGACTCAACCACCTCATCGCAGCTGCTCACCACTTCGATCCCGACGTGCAGATCGTGCTGTGCGCCGGCTCCCCAGACACTCCCGAGATCGGCGAGGAGACCACGGCAGCCGTACGCGCATTGCGCGAGGCCCGGGGCGACGGGGTGCACTGGGTGCAGGCGATGGTGCCGAAACCGCACGTCATCCAGTTGCTCACTCACGCCACGGTGTTCGTGTGCCCGTCGGTGTATGAACCGCTAGGCATCGTCAACCTTGAGGCCATGGCCTGCCGCACGGCTGTTGTGGCCAGCAATGTCGGTGGGATCCCAGAGGTTGTCGAAGACGGCCGGACCGGGCTGCTCGTGCATTACGACGCAGCAGACCCAGCCGGCTTCGAGTCCGGGATCGCCGCGTCGGTCAACGCGTTGTGCGCCGACCCGGCGCGGGCCGGGGCCTTCGGGGACACCGGACGGCGGCGGGCCGTCGATGTCTTCGGATGGGACGCGATCGCGCGTCAGACGCTGGAGGTCTACGGTTCGCTGTTGTGAAGATCGAACACACCTTGACCTACGACGGTGACCCCGCGACCGTGTTTGCCGTCCTCATCGACCCGGACTATGTCGAGGAGAAATGCTGGGCGACCTATGCCACCGAGGCCGGCGTCACCGTCGAGCCGGACGGGGACGGGGTCATCATTCGGACCGTACGTTCCCTGCCTGCCAAGGTTCCGTCCTACGCGAAGTCCTTCGTCGGGGACTCGATCGAGGTGGACCAGACCGAGACCTGGGGGAGCCCGGCCGAGGACGGCTCGCGGCACGGAACCGTCGAGGCCACCTTCAGCGGCACCCCGATGAAGGTGAAGGGCACCTTGCGGCTTGAGCCCGCCGAGGATGGTTCGACCACGTTGATCCTCCTCGGGGACGTCAAGGCCGGCATCCCGCTGGTCGGCGGCAAGCTCGAGGGGTTCGCCTCAGACCAGATCGTCAAAGGCCTCGACCGCGAGGCGGCTGCGGCCAACGCCCGCCTGGCCTGAACGTCTCCCCTTGACCGTCTCCCTTGCCCGCCCGGTCAGGGAAGAGATCGGACCGCGGCAGCGATCGCCGTGGGGGCTGTTTCGGGGACCCAGTGGCTCACTCCGGGCAGCTCGACGAAGGCGTAGTCCGCGCTGACCCACGCAGCGCAGCCTTGAGCGGCGACCCGGCCGACCGCGACATCCTCGGCTCCCCACAAGAACCGGGTCGGGACCGTGATCGGTCCGACGGTGCCAGTCCCTTCCGCGTCCATCGCGCGATACCAGGACAGGGCGGCAGTCAGCGTTTCCGGGTCGCTGAACCGGGCGACGTACGCCTCGACGCGCTCGTCCGGGACGTCGCCATACAACTCGCGCAACCGCCGAGCTCCGTCGGCGAGCAGCACCGCCTCGGCACGCCCTTGCTGACGAAAGAGCCCGATGTACGCGCTTCGCTCCTGCTGGTCCGGATCCCTGCGCCACGCGGTCCCGAAGGACGCGGGGTGGGGCACTGACACCGCGACCAAGCCGCTCACTCGCTCCGGGTGCTGCGCTGCCACAGCCCACGCCACCAGTGCGCCCCAGTCGTGTCCGACCAGGAGCGCGTCCGTCCAGCCGAGGTCGTCGAGGACGGACACAGTGTCGGCAACGAGGAAGGACCGTGCGTAGTCCGACACCGCCGAGGGCCGGACCGCGGGGTCGTAGCCGCGCTGGTCGAAGCGAGCACACCGGTACCCGTCGGCAGCCAGGAGTTCGACGACCGCGTCCCAGCACCCCAGATCCTGCGGGAAGCCGTGCAGCAGCAACACCTGTCGCCCGTTCGCCGGTCCGGCCAGCGCTACCGAAAACCCAGTCACCCCTTGTCCTCCTGAACGGTGTTGCCGCCGTCGACGACGACGATCGACCCGGTGACGTACGACGCTTCTCGCGAGACGAGAAAGCCCACCGCAGCCGCGACCTCAGCAGGGCTGCCGGCTCGACCAACGGGGGTCCGCTGACCCATCAGCCGCTCGTTTGGGGTTGCGGAGCCAGTGGCGATCCAGCCCGGTAGCACTGCATTCACCGTGACGCCGGCCCCACCGACCTCGACTGCGAGCGCCCGGGTCAGCCCGACGAGACCGGCCTTAGCTGCGGCATAGGCAACATCGCCGGGGTAGGCAACCAGTGGACCAGTGACTGACGACACCATCACCACCCGACCGAAGCCTCGGGCAACCATGCCCGGGAGCACGGCCCGTGAAGCGTGGAAGGCGGTAGTCAGGTTGCGATCCAGCGATGACTGCCAGGTCGCCGGGTCAGTCGCGGCCCACGACCCACTCTCCGAGCCGGTAGTCACGCTCGTCATCCCGGCGTTGTTGACGAGCACGTCGAACGGCCCTTTTTCAGCCACCAGCGCTGACACCTGTGAGGGATCGGACAGGTCCGCCACACCCCAGGCAACATCCAGCCCTTCGGCGCGCAACTCGTCGCGCCGCACATGCACCCGCTCACTCGTTGCCGTCACGACCACATGTGCTCCGGCTCTGCCGAGCAGGCGGGCGGTCGCCATGCCGATCCCATCGACGGCGCCCGCGCCCGTGACCAGAACAGCGAGCCCCGAAAGGTCGTACGGCTGTTGCGGGGAAGAAGTGACGTCACGGTTGGTCATGTCCTAGACGCTAGCGATCAGCGAACGTTCAGGTAGCCCTGTTAGCGTCCCGAGGCGTGAGCAGTGGCATCGAATCCGTGACTCCGGTCAGCGACCCGGTCAGCCGTCGACGCCTGCGCCAGGAAGTGCTCCTCGTCCTCGGAGTTTCGCTGGGTATGAGCGGCATCTTCGCGCTGCTGCGCTTCTATGTGGTGGCCTCGACCGGCCCCCTCAGCGGTCAGAGCACGGCGCCGCTCGTCGGCTCGGCAGCTCCTGGGCGGCCCTGGGTCGATCTGACCTACCAGCTCCTCTACACCTTCCGGGCGCTCATCCCAGTCCTCCTCGTCATCTACTTCTTGCACTGGGGAGGCGAACGAGCCCTCGCCGTACTCGGCATCGATTTGAACGACAAGGCGCGTGACGTCTTTCGCGGCCTCGCCCTCGCGGCGATCATCGGCGGCACTGGGCTCGCGTTCTACCTCCTCGGCCGGCAGGCCGGATTCAACCTCAACGTGGTGGCCGTCGACCTGCCGGAAGTCTGGTGGCGCATCCCGGTCCTGGTGATGAAGGCGACCCAGAACGCCATCGTGGAAGAAGTCATCGTGTGCGGCTACCTGCTGCACCGGTTGGCCCAGTTCGGGTGGCGCCCTTGGGCCGCCGTTTGGGCCTCGGCCCTGCTGCGCGGGAGCTACCACCTCTATCAGGGAGTCGGCGGCTTCGTCGGCAACGTCGCCATGGGCCTGGTCTTCGCGAAGCTCTACCAGCGCTGGGGCCGGACCATGCCGATGATCATCGCTCACGCGGTCATCGACACTGTGGCCTTCGTCGGGTACGCATTGTTGAGAGACCGCGTCGGCTGGCTGAGCTGAGTCCTACGCTGCCCTTGTGGGCTATGACGCGGACCTGGACGCCTCCGAGGATCCGCGCTACCGCGCGCTCTTCGCCCGATCTCCGGTCGGGATGGCCCTCTTCGACGACAACGGCCGGTTCTCTGAGGTGAACGATGCCGCCTGCGCTCTGCTGCGCCGCGGTCGCGCTGAGCTGCTGGACCTCACCTGGGACGACGTCGTGCACCCGGACGAGCGAGCCTTGTCGGAGTCCGCGCGTCATCGGATCAGCGACGACGAGGCCGGAACCCACCGAGTTGAGCGCCGAGTGCCGTTGCCGGACGCGACCGAGCTGACCGTACGACTCACGACGGTGCGGATGGTCGATGGCGAAGGTCGACCGGGCTTCCTCACCTCCTTTGAGGACGTCACCGCCTCCCGCTTGGTCGAAGCACAGTTGCGGCACGCTGCCCTCCACGACAGCCTGACTGGCTTGCCCAACCGCCGACTGTTGCTCGAGCAGTTGACCCGCGCCTTGACTCGATCGAAGCGCGATGGCCGCGATGTTGCCGTGCTTTTCCTCGACCTCGACCATGTGAAACGGGTCAACGACTCCCTCGGCCACGATGCTGGGGATGAGTTGCTTGCCGCAGTGGCGCGCAATCTGGCGGACGCCGTACGCGAGACCGACTCGGTGGCCCGACTCGGTGGTGACGAGTTCGTGGTCGTCTGTGAGGAGGTCCATGGCGACGAGGAGGTCGACATCCTGGCCGGCCGGATCCTGGAGGCCATCAGCACGCCGGTGGAGATCGACGGGCACCGGGTGGTGGTCACGGCATCGCTCGGCGTGGTGACTCCGGAGAGCGCGTCGGTCGAGCCACGGGACTTGTTGCGGCACGCAGATGCGGCGATGTACCACGCCAAGAGGTCGGGTCGGTCGCGGTGGAGCCGCGGTGGCGTCGATGAGGACGAAACCGCCCGCGGGACCCAGTTGTCGGTGGAGAGCGAACTCCGGCACGCCCTGCTCAATGGGGAGCTGGCGTTGTACTACCAGCCCCTGATCCGACACGACGGGGTGCTCATCGGCTTTGAAGCCCTCGTCCGCTGGCACCACCCCACCCGGGGGCTCCTCTCCCCCGACGCCTTCCTCGGGGTGGCAGACGAAGGGGCGCTCGTCCGAGATCTCACCACGTGGGTGGTTCGGCAGGCCGTCAAGGACGCGGCGGGATGGGCCGACGAGTCGATCTCGGTGTCAGTGAACGTGCCGGCGGACGAGTTGCGACGCACGGAGTTCGCAGACCTGCTCATCAACCTCCTCGCCGTCACGGGCCTGCCCGCATCAGCGTTGAAACTCGAGGTGCTGGAGACCCAGCTCGCCGACTCCGCACCTGTCCTGGAGGCGATCGGGCGCCTCGTGGCGGCGGGGATCAGTTTTGTGGTGGACGACTTCGGCACGGGCTACTCCACGCTGTCCTATCTCAAGCGACTGCCGGTGTCAGCGGTGAAGGTCGACCGCTCCTTTGTGGGCTCGATCTGCGATGACCCAGCCGACCTGTCCATCGTGCGGGCCGTCGTCGAAGCCTGCCGGGCCACCGGCCGCCAGTGCGTGGCCGAAGGGGTGGAGACCCCCGGTCAGCTGCGGCTACTGCGCGCCTTAGGGGTCCAGGCCCTCCAAGGCGATCTGTTGGGTGCCGCGGGGCCGTTGGACTCCTTTGCCAGCCTTTTCGCTGCGGGTCGGATCGACCTCGACGCCCTGGCCGAGAGCGACCACCGTGGCGCGGCGGACGTACGCGCCGCCCACCTTTAGTGGGTGCTACCCGTAGCCCAGGTCGTGGAGGCGATCGTCGTCGATGCCGAAGTGGTGGGCGATCTCGTGAACCACGGTGATCCGTACGTCGTCGACGACCTCGGCGCGGGTGTCCCAGCGCTCCAGGGTCGGCAGGCGATAGACGGTGATCCGATCCGGGAGGACTCCGGCATACCAGCCGTCGCGCTCGGTCAACGGGATGCCCTCGTAGAGACCGAGCAGGTCCGGTTCTTCGGGGTGTACGTCGTCCACAAGCACGACCACGTTGTCCATGTGGGCTGCCAGCTCCCCCGGAAGGGAGTCCAGCGCCTCGGACACCGCATCCTCGAAGTCGTCCCTGCTCATCTCGACCACGCCCCAATCCTCCCAGCCCCCCCAACTTCACGCGCGACACGCCGTCCTCACCTGTCATTGACCATGCGTAACGCTCCCCATTTCGCGCGTGAAGTGAAGGTGAAGCCCGAAGGCGTCCTGTCTTCACGCGCGAAAAGGCGGCCGGCGAGCGGGGTACTTCGCTGGTGAGGACGGGGTGTCGCGCGTGAAGTGGGGGTGGGGGGTTTGGCTTTGGAGGAACTCCGGGGCGTCCCCTATGCTCATCTAGCCTCCGCGGAGCTCGCCCCCATCGTCTAGTGGCCTAGGACGCTGGCCTTTCACGCCGGTAACACGGGTTCGAACCCCGTTGGGGGTACGGCACCGCGGAGCAGCACGCGCACCATCAGCACGACCCAGTTCAGCAGGTCTCTCACGAGGCCCCGTAGCGCAGTTGGTTAGCGCGCCGCCCTGTCACGGCGGAGGTCGCGGGTTCGAGTCCCGTCGGGGTCGCTCCCTGGAGCCGGAGGACGTACGTCCTTCGGAAACCCAGCGGCACGGCCAGGTAGCTCAGTTGGTACGAGCGTCCGACTGAAAATCGGAAGGTCGGCGGTTCGACCCCGCCCCTGGCCACCCAAATGCACAGGTCAGCGAGCCGGACGGGCCTGCCGCGACTCTCCAGAGGTGGCAACTGCTCACCATGAATGTCGGCAATTCGTGAGAACTTGGTGGGGTGTCACCGGGGCGGCAGGGTGGAAACTGAGTCAGTTCGCTTGACGCCCGCTTCGGCGACTGACGGCAAGGAAGGTGGTCGACCTTGGGAGCCCTGGGGCACTCGCTCCCCCACGGCCAGCCTGACACCGTCGCGGGATGGCGTGCCGAAGCCGAGACCCTGCTGAGTCCGCCGTGCTGCGCCTTCCACCGCAACATGGAGATCTCGTCCCGCTACGCCTGGCTGCACGCGCAGCAGCCGACCTGCTTCAAGTGGGCCGGTATGGCCGCGATCGCCTCTCACCACGCTCGCCTGGTGCTGTTCCCGTTCCGCCTGGACGTCGATCACAGTGGTTACGTGGACCTCCGGCGCAGCCTCAGCCGCCGGCGGCTACTGACCGCGGATGCACACAGGATGCGAGAGGTCAACAACGCGATCTATAGTGACATCTACTGGATCCACCTTGCCTACCTCAACTACCTCGCCTCCGCCGACGACGCGAAGAGCCTGCGACGGCTCGTGCCACCGAAGAGCAAGTACGCCGGGCTGCTCTCCGCCTTCGAGACCATCGACCGAGGCCGCGTGGTTCTCGCGGACGAAGGTGCGCCCGAGGAGGCCCGACGCGAAGCGGACGACCTGATCTGGGCCGGCAACGTCGCGCTCCTCGAGCACGAACAACGCACGGTCGTGCAGCCGCTCTTCGACCGTCTGTCGGGAACCTTTGCCCGGCTGGCGTCGATGGGCTCAACGACGACCTTCGAGGTGCGCGGCCTTCGCCAGGAGATCCGGTACTTCACGTCGTTCTCCGCCTTCTCGCTGACTGGCGGACTCTCATCCGCCCTCAGGGCGCGCCAGGTCCCGACGATCACGCGATTCGACGACCGTTGGCGATGGCTTGAAACCAGTGTCGTCCCTCGATTCCGACGCTTGGACGCCGACCAAGACTTGTTGCAGGAGACCCTCGCACGGGTTGTCGAAGAGGCGAAGCGTTACGCCGACCGGCCCTGCGTCGTCCCAACCTGATCCCCGGACGGAGCACCGAATCGGGCGAGCCCTACCAGAGGATGACCAGTGCTTAGATGACCCACCAGCTGTCCACCGGTAGGGGACCCAGACCATGAGCGAGCCAGCCCAGAAGAGCGCGTTCTACGACTTCCTCAACCGCTACGTCGACACTGACTTCGCGACCTATCTGGCGAACTCCACCGAGGACGAGGACTACCTCAACTGGCACGGCCACTGCCTGCCCTACGTCTACGAGGACGCTGAGCAGGAATACAACGCCGTACGCAACGGCTGCGCCCTGTTCGATGCGACGCCGGTGAAGAAGTACCGCATCAGGGGCGCCGGCGCCGGCGGGTTCATGGACTACGTCTGCACCCGGGCCATGAGCAAACTGCCCACCATGCGTGCGACGTACGCCATCTGGTGCAATGACGACGGCATGCTCAACGACGACGCGGTGCTCTACAAGCTGGCCGACGACAACTACCTGCTCATGGTCGCCGAAGTGGACCACGACGAGCACTTCGCCGAGTGCCAGAAGTCCTTCCCAGATCTGGTGATCACCGAGGAGACCCCCTCGCTGGCCGGCCTTGCGGTTCAAGGCCCGAAGTCCTGCGCGGTCCTTCGCAGCTTCGGGTTCGTCGGGGTCGAGGAACTTCGGCCCTTCGACGTCAAATACTTCGACTTCGCCGGAGGCGAGGTCATGGTCGCCCGGGTCGGTTTCACCGCCGACCTGGGCTACGAGATCTGGTTCACCCCCGACCTCTGCGGCCCGGTCGAAGAGGCCTTCACCGCCGCCGAGGAGGAGGTCGGCATCAGGATCGCGGGGTACGGCCTCACAGCGATCCAGCTGTGTCGCATGGAGGGCGGCTTCATCGTCCCCGGATGGGACACCGCTCAGACCTTCGAGGACCCGGAATTCGAGCGCAGCCCGTTCGAGCTGGCCCTCGGTTGGAACGTCGATCTCGAGCGCCCCGGGGACTTCGTCGGCAAGTCCGCGCTGCTCGAGGAGCGGGCCCACGGTTCACGATTCACCTTGAAGGGTTTCGAGATCGAGGATGAGTGCGACCTCGAGGACGGCGCTGAGATGTTCGCCGTGATCGACGGCGTGCCCGTACAGATCGGCACCCTGCCCTCGGTCTCCTGGTCCTTCAGCGCGAACCGCTGGATCGGCCTCGCCTCGCTGCAGACCGCCCACGCCGAGGCTGCGAGCGGGTACGTCGAGATCGATGGCGGACAGTTCACGTGTCGTACCACCGAACTCCCGGCCGTACGTCTCGCGCGGCGCACCCAGGTGCCTGCGCCCCTCTGAACCAGGCATCGTGCGGCATCACAGGGCATCCACAGGTCACAGACATGGTTCTCACATGCCAGGCGGTGATCGTCGACATCACCATCCGCAACCAGCAAGGAGACTCTGATGTCCAAACGAACCGCCGCCCTCCTCGTGGCCGGCGCACTCTTGGCCGGCGGCGTCGGCGCCGTCGCCATCACCCCGGCGTCGGCCGCAACCAGCGACATCGCGGTCGTCAGCCGACTAGCCGGGATCAAGGACGCACTCAACGGCTTGGTCACCGACGGCACGATCACCCAGAAGCAGGCCGACGTGGTCGCCGAGACCCTCGCGGAGGCGATGCCGAAGCACGGTCCCGGTGGACCCGGTGGGCCTGGCCACATGGGCGGGAGGCACCTGCTCGGCGGCCTGGATGCAGCAGCCAAGGCCCTCGACATGACCGAAGCTGAACTTCGTACAGCCCTGGAAAGTGGCACGTCGCTCGCTGACGTGGCCACGGAGGAAGGCGTATCGGTCGACTCCCTCATCGCCACGATGGTTGCTGCGGCTGAGAAACAGCTCGCAACAGCTGTGGCGGACGGGAACCTCACGCAAGCTCAAGCCGACCAGATCAAAGTGTTGATGTCCGCCCGGATCACCGACATGGTGAACGGCGTCCGACCCGAGCACGGGTTTGGAGGACAGCCTCCCAGTCCGTCTGACCTACCGTCGGGCAACTCGAATGTGTCAACGTCCTCAGTGGTGCTGACTGGGACGGCTGTCTGACCCGTTCCGCTACAACGCCCGGAGCCCGGCCGTGTGGGAGTGCCCGCGCTGGTGAGGCATGATCAATCCATGATCGCCTCATCCTCCGCGCGGGCACTTCTGCGCCCCGGGCTCTGTGCCCGTTGTCCGCACTGAGCCAGTCCAATCTCCGCCTCTTTGACCAGCTAGGCGCTCGCACCCGCAGGAGGAGCCATGACCGCGGTTCGCACCGAGTCCGACAGCTTGGGCGAGATCTCGGTGCCTGCCGAGGTCCTGTGGGGAGCGCAGACCCAACGCTCGATCGAGCACTTCTCCATCGGTCGCGAACTCATGCCGCGCGAGCTCATCCCGGCGTACGCGATCCTCAAGAAAGCATCCGCTCACGCCAACTACAGCCTGGGAGTTCTTGAGCAACAGCAACACGAACTGATCACCGCGGTGTGCGACGAGATCCTCATAGGGCAACACGACACGATGTTCCCGCTGCACGTGTGGATGACCGGTAGCGGGACGCAGTTCAACATGAACGTCAACGAGGTCATCTCGAACCGGGCCTGCCAGCTCGCCGGCACGCCACTCGGCAGCAAGTCGCCCGTGCACCCCAACGACCACGTCAACAGATCACAGTCATCAAATGACTCCTTCCCCTCAGCGATGTACATCGCAGCGGCGATCGGCGTGACCGAGCGGCTGCTCCCCGCGGTCACCGACCTGCGCGACGCGATCGCCGCCAATGCCGATGCGTGGACGGACATCATCAAGATCGGCCGCACCCACCTGCAGGACGCGACCCCGATCACCCTCGGTCAGGAGTGGTCGGGCTATGCCGGGATGCTCACCGACAGTCTCGACCGGCTCAACGATGCGCTGTCCCACGTCTACCGGCTCTCCCTCGGCGGGACGGCGGTCGGGACCGGGGTCAATGCTCCGGCCGGATTCGCCGCGTCAGCCTCGGCTCAGGTCGCGGCTCTGACCGGGCTGCCGTTCGTCACCGCCCCCAACCTGTTCGCGGTGCAGGGAGCGCACGATGCGCTCGTCCACCTGTCGGGCACGCTGCGCACGCTGGCTGCTTCGCTGGCCAAGATCGCAGGCGACGTACGGCTGCTGGCCAGTGGCCCACGCGCCGGCATCGGCGAGTTGCTGATCCCCGAGAACGAGCCCGGTTCCTCGATCATGCCCGGCAAGGTGAACCCGACTCAGGCCGAGGCCCTCACGATGGTCGCGGTGCAGGTCATGGCCAACGACGTCGCGGTCGGTTTCGGTGGAGCTGGCGGCCACTTGGAGATGAACGCCTACAAACCCTTGCTCATCCACAACATCATGCAGTCGATCACGCTTCTGACCGACGGGTGCACGAACTTTCGTCGGTTCCTCATCGAGGGGGCCAAGCCGAACGAGACCAGGATCGCGGAGTATGTCGAACGCTCGCTGATGCTGGTCACCGCCCTGGCGCCCGTCATCGGCTACGACAAGGCCGCCCAGATTGCCCACCACGCGACCGAGCACGATCAGACTCTGCGTGCGGCCGCGCTAGACCTGGGTTTCGTCAACGCCGCAGACTTCGACCGCATCGTGGACCCGGTCCGAATGGTCCACCCAGATCCACCCGGAGTGAGGCCGATGTTCGGAATCCCCGCAGATCCTGCTCACGAGGCTTAGCCTTGGCCGCCGAAGCCACCGAAGGGATTGCCGTGCAGGGTCGTAGACCAAGGCGTGTGGGTGTGAGACGTCGATGAGGCTGTGGTTTCTCGGAGTCCGTGGGTCGACCGCCGCTCCTGGCGCTGAGTTCGTCCGCTACGGCGGCCATACGTCCTGCCTCGGCATCGTCGCAGACGGAGCTGAGGTTCCAGCCCTTGTCCTCGACGCCGGCACCGGGCTGCGCAATCTGACGATCCGGCTGGCCGGATTGCCATACCGAGGCTCAATCCTGCTCAGCCATCTGCACTGGGACCACGTTCAAGGCCTCCCCTTCTTCCCTGGTGGCGACCGAACCGACTCCGACGTGGACGTCTACGTCCCGGCGCAGGACGGGATGAGTGGCCGGGACTTGCTGGCCCGGTCGATGTCACCGCCGAGCTTCCCCATCACCCCTGACGGCCTGGCCGGGCGCTGGGGCTTCCACGCCCTCGAGACCGGGCGGCATGAGTTCGGCGGCTTCCAAGTCACCGCGTCGGACGTCCATCACAAAGGCGGCAGGACCTTCGCGTACCGCGTGGAGGAGGGCGCCCGGTCGATGGCCTACATCCCCGACCACCGACTGTCAGCCGGCGTGTCCGACGAGACCCGCGACCTCGTGCGAGGGGTGGACGTGCTCGTTCATAACGCCCAATTCCTGCCGGCCGAGAGGGCGATCGCCGATGCCTACGGGCACTCAACCCTCGATGACGTCGTGAACTTCGCGACGGAGATGGAGGTGGGGCGGTTGGTGCTGTTCCACCACGGGCCAAACCGGACCGACGATGCCCTTGACCAGATCGTGGCTGGGCTCGACGCCCCGATGCAGGTAACACCCGCTCGCGAAGGCGGCGAGCTCGACGTGACTCAGCCCTCCGGCTGACCGACACGAGCGGCGCGAGGGTCAGGACGCCGTGTCTTCCGGGCTGGTCTGGCCGAGGTGGCCGTCGATCACTTGGTCGGCAACCACCAGTGAGCGAGGAGTCCCCATCACGGCGAGGAGGAAGTCGTCCCGATCGAGAACGGCAAGCTGTACGTCGGTCACCGCCGTGACCGTGGCCGTGCGCGGGATCGCGCGAAGCAAGGCGATCTCCCCGAATGACTCACCCTCTCCGAGGGTCCGGATCGGCTCGCCGGCCTTGCTCACGAGCAGGTCGCCCGACCGGATCACATAGAAGCTGTCGCCGAGTTCACCCTCCTGGATCACGACGTGGTCTGCCGCCAGCCGTACGTCGACGATCGACCGAGCGAGCTGTTCCAACGCGCGCTGCGGCAACGGAGAGAACAGCGGCAACGCCGCCAGCATCGCCACGTCCTGCGTGGGCAGTTCGGCGCGAGTGTCGAGCGTACGAATCTGGGTGAGTGAAGCCAGACCGAGGACCGGCAGAAACAGACCAGCCACGAGGAAGGCGCCCTGGGTGCCGAACAGGTTAATCAGGATCGGAGCAGCGACGACCCCCAGAGCCAGACCGGCCATCATCAAGGCCTCCTGGATGCCGAAGATCCGAGCGAGGATGTCGGAGCTGACGCTGCGTTGGAGCAACGTCCGCCCGGTGACCAGGGTGAAGGCCAATCCCACGGCGGAGACAACGAGCATGGTCGCCGCGACCCCCACGGTGGAAGTGAGGCCGATCAGCGCGAGGGGTACGCCGGTCACGACAATGCCGACGGCGAGCGCCGGCGTCAGCTTCCTGCGCCCCATGAGCACAACGGATGCGGCGCCGCCGATCACCGCGCCGATCCCCAGGGCAGACGTCAACAACCCCGGCCCTGAGTCACTCATGCCCAACGTGTCCAGGGCCAGGACCACGATGAGGATGTCGAGCATCCCCATGATCACGCTCTGCGCAGCCACCAGGAACACCAGCGTGGCTGCGCCAGCGTCGTGGCTGATCTCTCGGAAGCCCTCAGCAGCCGAAGCGAGCATGCCGACCCGGCCAGAGGTGACCTCCGCTCGGGCGACATGGAGCCTGACGGTCAAGGCTGCGGAGGACGCCAACGCGGCGGCCATCACCATGAACACCGCGCCCGGTCCCCACAGCAAGAGCAGGACACCGCTCAGCGCGGGGCCGAGGAACCCCGCCACTCCCTCAACTGTCCCCGTGGCTGAGTTGCCGGCTGTCAGCTCACCGGGACTCTCGGCGATGTCCGGGAGGATGGCGTTGTGGACGGGCCGAGTCAGGGTCACCGCGCTTGCGGCCGCCGCCGCGAAGACCGCACACACCGCGAAAGGCGCATCAAGGGCCAGGGCAATGCCGGTGGCCGCCATCGTCACCGACTGCGTCGCATAGCCCAGCGCAAGCGCCTGATTGCGGCGCATCCGATCTCCGAGCACCGCCCCGAGGGGTGCGACGAGCGTGGCGGGAACGAGTTGGATGAACGCCATGGCGCCGGCTGCGGTGGCACCCCCACGGCCGTACGCCCACACCAGGATCGCCACCCACGTGGCCATCTCGGCGGTCCCGAAGATGAAGTAGGCGACCAGAACTCGGCGCAGCGGCCGACTGCGCAGAGCCTGCCGTACGACGGCACCCGAGCCGGGTGTCGCGTGGTGGTCGGTCACCCCAGGAGTACCGAACTGCTCGGCGTCAAGGCGAACTCCCCGCTCACGGCAGAAGTGGACGCGGGGACCGCGTCCGACGTAGGCACGCTAATCCTTCGATCGACAGGCTGGCCACCAAAGACCCCCCGCGAGTGCGTCACACGGGGTCGCGCACCTGAGCGAGTTGTCGGTCTGTCGTCGGCAACAGTCCCCCGGTCTGCTCAAGCAGCTCTCGGGCGGCCATCCGACCTGCCTCGACCATCAGGTCGAGCTGGTGGAACTCCAGGAGCCCCACCCCCAGGGGAGGCGGCGTGATGACGATCGCCCCGGCGGCTCGGGCATCCTGCACCGCGCCCCCGCTGCCGATCATCATCGTGCGGAGCAAGGTGTCGCCGAGCCCCGGCGTACGAGGTGGACCTGACCGCTTGGCGCCACCGCCCCCCATCGCGATGTTCACGGCGAGAACCGGGCCTTCGTCGCGCTCCATCAGCAGCCCCACCGGCAGGTTGTCGAGGACCCCGCCGTCGATGAGCAGCCGGTCACCGACCGACCGAGGCGGGAACAGCACAGGCAGCGACACCGACGCGATGACCGCCTCAGACAGCTCGCCAGTGCGGTGGGCCACCCGGTCGCGGGCGATCATGTCGACGCTGTTGCAACGGAACTGTCGAGGTAGCGCCTCGATCGTGCGGTCGCCGAGGTGTCGGCGAAGCCCGGCCCTGGTCCGCCGGCCCTTGGCAAGGGACACCGAAGGAAGGGTGTAGTCGCTGAACGGCTGCCGCCGGACGAACTCGTCGTAGCAGATGTCGTTGAGCGTTGCCCCGTCCACCCCGGTCGCGTACACCCCGGCAACGATCGCCCCCACGCTGCACCCGGCCACCCGATCCACGACGATGCCAGCGGCTTCCAGTTCCTGCACCACGCCGATGTGCGCGAAGGCGCGGGCCCCCCCGCCGGCCATGACGACGCCGACAGAGCGACCTGCGATCCTCGCCACCAGCGGGCGCAGCTCGATCCCGAGATCGCCCGGGGCGCAGGTGACCTGCCAGGGCTCCATGGCTGCGCACCAGTCTCGGACGGCGTCCTCGGTCGGCCGCGGTCCGACCAGCACGAGGTCCGCGCCGGCTCGACCCGGCCGCCGCAGGCCAACGTCCGTGGCCTCCGTGCCGGAAGCCGCGACGAGCACCACGTGGTCGGCCTGGCGTAGGCAGAACGACCAGGCCGCGTCGTCGACCGCAGCCGCCACGACGACGCGGTCAAGGTGTTCCTCGGCCCGCTCCAAGGACTCGTGGTCTGGTCGAGGCAGCACCTCGGCCCGGAAGTGCTCGCCCAGTCCCCGGGCGAGGGTCTCGGCCACCTCAGCCACCAAGGCACCGGGATGCAGCCCGAGGACAGCGACGACTGTCGGCTGGGCGGCTTGGTTCTTGACCGCCGGACGAGCGTCGCGCAACTGCTCGGCCAGCACCGAGGCGACGGCGTGGTACGACACCGGGTCGTGGCTCATGGCGGTCTCGAAGTCGGCCCGGGACACCTTCGCGACCCGGCTGTCCCGGCGGGCGCGCACCGAGGCCGACCGCTTCTCGTCCGCCAACAGCGCCAGCTCCCCCACGACCGCGCCGGGACCGAGCTCGCGGACTACCGCTCCGCCAACGACCACTTCGAGGCGGCCGGTCCGCACGACGTAGAGGGCGTCCGCGGAATCACCCTTGGCGAACAACCACTCGCCGGCATCGAGGTGCCGATCGCCAGCCGTCCGCTCGATCTCGGCGCGCACCGCCTCCGGCAGTCGCCGGAACAGCGGGAGCGCAGCGACCGAACCCGCAGAGTCCTCACCCGCCACGGCGGCCGGCAGGTGCACGTCGATCCGCGATGACCCGGCGTCCGCAGGCTCCTCATCCGCCGGGCGGATCCGGCCCAAGAACACCGCGACGACTGCGCACCCGACGAAACAGGTGACCGAAAGCCACCAGCCCGTACGCAAGTCTGAGGCCGCGGTGGCCGGGGTGGGCGCGCCGATGATGACGAC